>JAWXUA010000052.1:0-16163 GCA_044433065.1 Pseudomonadota bacterium | reverse complement strand
GGCAGCCCTGCACCCGCTAAGGGCTTAGGCCCTTAGAACCCATTTTAGCGGCCATTGCTTATCTCTTCGAGCTAAGCAATGGCCGCAAATCTGTTTCTAAAAACGCATTTTTACTAAGCTAACAGGTCTCAAACAAGGTACACAATTCTTCATAAATATGGTGGGAAGCAAATCTCTCTAGAGACTCAGGAATATAAGCCTCAAAATCAGAGCGCGTAATCGCACCACAATCTACTTCGCTTAAATAATAGGATAGCTTCTCGGTATCTCCAACAGGGAAGAGCAAACCACATTTACCATCAAGCAAAACTTCACGTGGTCCACATGGACAATCTGATGAAATAACAACACCCTCTGAACAGGCTAAGCCTTCACATAAAACACAAGGTAAGCCCTCAGATGCAGACGACAAAATGACGGCTTTGGCTTGTTTCATAAAAACAAATGGATTTTTTTGATAGCCTTTAAAAATAATTTGCTGAGCACTACTTTTACTAGCAGCGTACTCTTGGAACTCTAAAGCCGAAGGTCCATCGCCAACTAAATAAAGTGCCGTAGTACTTTTTGTGCGCTGAAAAAAGCTATCATAGGCATCAATAACTGTTTTTATATCTTTATCAATATACAATCGAGAAACACAAACAAAAAAATCACCAAAGTCTTCCGTAGTGGCATGAGATGCCTGTCTAAGTGTATCTATTTGTAAAGGATTATAGATACGAATAAATTTTTCATGAACATCTGGATTTTTTTGTTGTAGATAGGCAAGCAATGTATCAGTTAAGCATACTATTTTAGTAAACTGTGACAAATCAAAATTTATTGATTTGTCAACAAATGGAATGCCTCCATGAATCCATAACACCTTTGGTATCTCACTACGACAATCTTTTATAAATTCACGCCCAATACCATTTTTAAAGCATACAATAACATCATGTTTATTCAAAAAAGCAAAACTAGATTTTATAAGAATATGTTTCTTTATTTTTTTAGTTAGTTTAAACCATAAGTACTTTAGTAGATTTTTTTTTGCTGGTTTTACTAACTCTAGAGAATAGGAATAACTAATCTGTTTTCTATCAAAATAATCAATAAAATTGTCTGGTATTTCCGCCGACGAAAAAAAGAAAATTCATATTTATCTTTTAAAAGATTGAAAAGCTCAAAAAAAACACTTTCAACACCTCCAAAAGCATCCATTCTACTTATGAAAACAATTTTCTTTCTTTCCATCACTTCAGCTACCTCGAAATAGTATACTAGAACACTAATAAAACAAAAGCTCTATAACATCAAGATAAGCGTATCTTGTGCGCTTTGAATAAATGCTATCAGAACTATTTAGCATCGCAAATAAACCAATAAAAATAAGATACTTTTCATCTAGAACTCTATGTCCCTTCTTCCTCTTTTGCCTCCTCTTTCAACTTGAGAAAAAACAAGCATTAACGTATCTTCTTTGAGCAAAAATTATCTCGAACACGATGCACATTCCCAAGGAGCACCATATGTCACGCATGCCATGGCAAGATTATTTCATGAATATCACCTACCTC
This sequence comes from Pseudomonadota bacterium, assembly GCA_044433065.1. Taxonomy (GTDB): domain Bacteria; phylum Desulfobacterota; class Desulfovibrionia; order Desulfovibrionales; family Desulfovibrionaceae; genus Nitratidesulfovibrio. Next base: position 14,604 of record JAWXUA010000052.1, on the reverse strand, counting down.
GTTGCAGAACGTTCTACCTGTTCGCGCCGCAAGGTTGGTGCCATTGCAGTGAAAGACAAACACATCCTTGCGACGGGGTATAATGGCTCACCTGCTGGCGTGGCACATTGCCTTGAGATTGGTTGCTTGCGGGAAAAGCTGGGAGTTCCATCGGGGCAAAGACATGAAATTTGTCGCGGTATCCATGCAGAACAAAATGTCATTGTTCAGGCGGCGGTACATGGCGTCTCGCTGGCTGGTGCGACTATTTATTGCACCACGCAACCTTGCTTCATCTGTGCCAAAATGCTCATCAATTGCGCTGTTCAAGGCATTTATTTTGCAGAAGAATATCCTGATGAGCTGTCCACAGCCATGATGCAAGAAGCTGGCATCCCCTTTGAGAAAATCTCTTTTGAACCAAGCTATGGCAAAAAGGTGGAGGGCGGTAAAAAGACTGCCGAAAACAACGCAGCTGGTAATTTTTATGACGATGTAGAAGCCTCATTTAGCGTACGTGAAGAGGCGTAGGAAGACCATGAGCAACGACTTTCCAGCTGAACATCCTTTCGCACCATTCGTTCGCCATGCGTTGAACCTTGCGGAGCGTGGCCGTTGGCACACAGCACCCAATCCCACTGTAGGCGCAGTACTCGTGCGTGATGGCATCGTGGTCGCCGAAGGGTGGCACAAGGCCTATGGTGGCCCTCATGCTGAAATTGAGTGTTTGCGCGATGCCGAGGCAAAAGGGATTGATGCGAGCCAGTGCACCATGGTTGTGACCTTGGAACCTTGCAATCATTTTGGTAAAACGCCGCCCTGCTCGCGCGCCATTGAAGCCGCTGGAATTAAGCATGTGGTGGTGGGTTTTGCAGATCCTAATCCTGTGGCTCAAGGCGGCGCAGCCTATTTGCGTAGTCGCGGTGTCACTGTTGATATGCCTGTGCTTGAGGCTGATTGCCGCGCACAAATAGCTGATTTTCTCGCATGGAAAATGGAATATCGTCCATACCTTGTGTTGAAATTAGCATCGACTCTTGATGGCCGCATTGCCACGCGCACTGGCCACTCACAGTGGATTAGCGGCCCAGAAGCACGGGCAAAAGTGCATGCCCTGCGTGCACACATGGGCATGGCACGCGGTGCAGTACTCGTGGGCGGTCAGACTTTGCGTGATGACAATCCACAGTTGACAGCACGCCTTGCAAGTTCCACACAAGATGGTGCCTGCTGCAAACAACCATTGGCCATTGTGGTAACGCAAAATCTCCCCACAGGCCCCATTAAAGAGATGCCATATCTCATTCAAGAGCGCGCCCATGATTGCTTCTTCATCACCTCAGAAGAAGCGGCTCAAAGCGATGCGGCCAAGCATCTTGAAAGCCTTGGCGTGCGCATTGTAGCGGTACCATTTGCGTCTTCGGCAGACAGCACAACAGTAAGCCCCAAAAGCCTCGACTTAGGCCATGCGCTTCACCTTCTGCATAAAGAGTACGGCATCCTGTACATTCTGTGCGAAGGCGGCGGCAAGCTTGGTTTATCGCTTTTATCAAGCTCTCTTGTGGACGAATTTCAATTGCACCTTGCTCCAAAAATTTTGGGCGATAATGAGGCGCGGCCACTTTTTACAGGCCGTATTCCATTAACGATGGCTGACGCTCTAGGCTTAGAAATCAAGTCCATGGAGCCATGCGGCCACGACTGCATTATGACTTTACGTCAAGCACGCTAGCAAATACTTTTTTTCACAAAATTTCTTTGTTTTTTCCTTGTTTTTTCTTGACTAGGGCCAATAGAGACTTACGAAAGTAGAGCTTTTAGTTTATAAGATTTTTACAGCAGGACGACGGCAAAAAACGACACCGTAACACCGCCTTCTTGCCTTTCAAATAAAATCCAATCGCTCCACCATGCGGCCTTAAATTGTATTCAAAGCCTTCCATTCTCTCCGCAAATAAAAAGTTTAGGAAGGGATGGGGGGGGCTGGCCTGCCCGAAGGGTGGCCGAAGGCCATAGCCGTTAGGTGAACGCAGTGAACCTTACGGATACAGAGAGCAACGCTGGGAAGGGAAACCCTTCCCCCAGTCAAATCCCAAAAAGGACCAACATGTTTACAGGTATCATCCATGGACAAGGTGAGGTTGTCGCCCTTGAAGCGCGAGGCGGCGAAACGCGGCTTCGTATTCAGGCTTTGTACAGCCTTGAAAACATTGTGAAAGGCGAAAGTATCGCCACCAATGGTACCTGCTTGACGGTTGAGAGCTTTGGGCATGGCTGGTTTACGGCGTATGCGTCCAAAGAAACCATGCGCGTCACATCGCTTGGTCAATTGCGTACAGGGTCACGAGTGAACCTTGAGCGTGCTTTGGCTGTGGGCGACAGACTTGGTGGACACTTGGTGAGTGGCCATGTGGACTGCGTAGCTACTGTGGCGAGCATTACGCCGCAGGGTGCCTCAAAATGCTTCCGCTTACAATTTCCTGAAGCTTTTGGCGTGCAGGTTATCCCTAAGGGCTCAGTGACGCTTGATGGTATCAGCTTGACAGTGAACAACTGCGGTCCGAATTTCCTTGAAGTAAATATTATTCCAGAAACACAGCAGGTTACAACCATTGGTCAATGGACCATTGGCCGCCTTGTGAACATGGAAACAGATATTGTCGGTAAATATGTACAACGAATGGTGCAACCTTGGGTTGGCGGAGAAGCTTCAACAACTGAAGCGCCTGTGAGTTCTGGCGGCATCACCATGGAATTTTTACGTAAAAATGGTTTTTAACGCGGGCAATTTTTGCTACGGGCTAAAAAGCAAAATCCACAAAAAGAATTGCCACTTTTTATACTAAATGAGGTTATTTACATGAGTATGTGTACGGCTGAAGAAGCCATTGAGCTTATCCGCAAAGGCGAGATGATTATCCTCGTGGACGACGAAGACCGCGAAAACGAAGGCGACCTCACCATTGCCGCTGAGTTTGTTACCCCTGAGATTATCAATTTCATGGCTACTCATGGTCGTGGTCTTATCTGCCTTCCTTTGGAAGAAAGCATTGTGGATAAGCTCCGTCTGCCTCTTATGACGCAACGCAATGGCTCCAAGTTTGGCACCAACTTCACCGCTTCTATTGAAGCTCGCGTTGGCACAACTACAGGTATTTCTGCCGCTGACCGCGCAACCACTATTCTTGCCGCCATTGCCGATGATGCTACTGCAGATGACCTCGTAACCCCAGGGCATATCTTCCCACTTCGTGCACAAGCGGGTGGCGTCATGGTTCGCGCTGGTCAAACCGAAGGTAGTGTTGACCTTGCAAAGCTTGCTGGCCTTAAGGGTGGCGCTGTTATTTGTGAAATCATGAAGGACGACGGCGAAATGGCTCGCATGCCTGACCTCATGATCTTTGCAGAAAAGCATGGCCTCAAAATTGCTACCATTAGGGACCTCATCCGCTACCGCATGCAGTCTGGTTTGTTGACTGTTAAGCGCGTTGGCGAAGCTAAGATGCCTACCCGTTATGGTGATTTTACCATCGTTGCTTTTGAAAATGACTTGCACGACGAAACCCACGTTGCGCTTATTAAGGGCGACTTGTCCACCGACGAACCTGTGCTTGTACGCGTTCACAGCGAATGCCTCACTGGCGATGCTCTTGGTTCCCTTCGTTGCGACTGTGGTGGTCAGCTCGGTGCAGCATTGACCCAAATCGAAAAAGAAGGCCGTGGCGTTCTCTTGTACATGCGTCAAGAAGGCCGTGGCATTGGCCTTGGCAACAAAATCAAAGCCTACGCTCTTCAAGACGAAGGTTATGACACTGTTGAAGCCAACCACAAGCTCGGCTTCAAGGCTGACCTTCGCGACTACGGTGTTGGTGCACAAATTCTTGCTAAGCTCGGCGTTAAAAAAATGCGCATGCTGACCAACAATCCTAAGAAGATTATCGGTCTTGCAGGTTACGGCATCGAAATCGTTGAGCGTATCGCCATTGAACTTGAATGTGGTCCTTGCAATGAGCATTACATGCACACCAAGAAGGAAAAAATGGGCCACATGCTTGAGTTTAAGAACGAAGCATAATTTTTGATAGTTGGGGAAGGGGAAAACGTTAAAAAGGTTTCCCCATCCCCTTCTAAACTTTTCATTGCGTAGAAGTTTGGGGCATTAAGTTCATTTACGGCGCATGGAAAATTTTATAAAACCTTTGCAAGCGAAGGTTTCAAAATCGTCTATATGACAACCAGCTGGTTGTTTTTTAACACATTATAAGGAAACTATCATGTCTGACATCAAGACCATTGAAGGCCAATTGAATGCCAAGTCCATCAAGTTTGCCATCATCGCCACCCGTTTCAACGACTTCATCGTTGATCGTCTCATCGGCGGTGCTACTGACTACTTGATCCGCCATGGTGGTGACGCCGCAGACCTTACCGTTATCCGCATCCCTGGTGCATTTGAGATGCCAGTTATCGCTAAGAAGCTTGCTGCTAGCGGCAACTATGACGCCATCATTGCTCTTGGTGCTGTCATCCGTGGTGCAACACCTCACTTCGACTTTGTTGCCAACGAAGCCACCAAGGGTCTTGCTCACGTTTCCTTGGAATACGGCATTCCTATGGGCTTTGGCCTCTTGACCACCGACAATATCGAGCAAGCCATTGAGCGCGCAGGTAGCAAGGCTGGCAACAAGGGTGCTGAAGCAGCTGCTGCTGTACTCGAAACTGTTCGCGTTATGGAGCAACTCTAGGCCATGTCTGCCAAAGGTAGCCAACCACGCCGCGCAGCTCGTTCGCTGGCATTCCAAATTCTCTACAGCCTCGGTTTTTCGCCTGCGGCTAATGTTCGCCAATTGGAAGAGGCCTATATCTCCTCTCCTGACATGGCCGACAAAGCCCAAACGCCAAAAGCAGAAGGCTTTGCATGGGAACTCATCGCAGGTATCTGGGCACAACAAAAAGCCCTTGATGAAGTCATTGGCCAACACTCGCAACACTGGCGTCTTGACCGCATCGGCCGCATTGAGCTCACCATTTTGCGCATTGCTGTCTTTGAAATGCTCTACCGCCCTGACGTACCTACAAAGGTCGCAATCAACGAAGCCCTTGAGCTTTCAAAGCAATTCGGTGACGAGAATGCCCGTAGCTTTATTAACGGTATTCTCGACGCCATCGCAAAAGCTTTAGAGTCTGGTAAGCTTGAAGTTCGTGGTTAATTAGGGTGTATTTCTAAATTCAGAGATTGTGTTCTTCTGACGAAGAAAACGAGCTTTTTACGACATGAGTGTACTCTTATGGTACTCGATTGGAGTAAAAAACGAGTTTGACGAAGCTTCAGAAGGCAAAAGATCGAATGTAGAAACATACCCTAGGTGAAAAGATAAAGAAGGCAAGTGGTTCTGCTGCTTGCCTTCATATTCTCCACCTCCTCTCCCCCACTAAGGAATAAAAAATGAAATACGATCCGCAGTCTATAGAAACAAAGTGGCAAGCACAGTGGGAAGAAAGCGGAGCATTCCACTGTGACCATAAGAGTGACAAACCTAAGTACTATGTGCTTGAAATGTTCCCGTATCCATCGGGAAATATTCATATGGGCCACGTGCGTAACTATGCACTGGCGGACGTTGTGGCGCGTTTTAAGCGCATGAAGGGCTTTAATGTCCTGCACCCAATTGGTTGGGACGCCTTCGGTCTGCCTGCTGAAAATGCTGCTATTAAGAATAATACACACCCAGCAAAATGGACGTTTTCCAATATTGCAGACATGCGTGGCCAGCTTAAACGTCTTGGCTATTCGTATGATTGGCGTCGTGAGCTTGCTACGTGCCGCCCTGAATATTACCGCTGGGAGCAGCTATTTTTCCTGCGCTTTTTAAAGAAGGGCCTTGTATATCGTAAAAAGGCTGCCCAAAATTGGTGCCCTACTTGCCATACGGTTCTTGCCAATGAACAGGTGGAAGATGGCCTTTGCTGGCGTTGTGACACGCCTGTTGAGCAAAAGGATTTGACGCAATGGTTCTTGCGCATCACAGCCTATGCTGAGGATTTGCTTGCAGACCTGAACCAGCTTGAAAATGGCTGGCCAGAGCGCGTCATCAATATGCAGCGCAACTGGATTGGCAAATCCATTGGTGCGGAAATTACCTTTGACCTCGATGGTCGTGACGACAATATCACCGTCTTCACCACACGCCCTGACACCGTTTTTGGCGCGACCTTCATGAGCCTTGCGCCTGAGCATCCGCTTGTGGCTGAGCTTATTAAGGGCAAAGAGCAGCAAGCTGATGTTGAAGCTTTTGTTGAGCGTATCCGCAATATGGACCGCATCGACCGCCAATCTGATACCCTTGAAAAAGAAGGTATTTTCACTGGTGCGTACTGCGTCAATCCATTTACGGGCGTGAAAATGCCTATCTGGGTAGCAAACTTTGTTCTCGCTGAATATGGTACTGGCGCTGTTATGGCCGTTCCTGCACACGACCAGCGCGACTTTGAATTTGCAACGAAGTACGCATTGCCTATGCAGTTGGTCATCACGCCTGAAGGCGAAAAGCTTGACCTTGCTACCATGACCGAAGCATGGACCGCACCTGGTGTGCTGGTCAATTCTGGTGCTTTCGATGGCATGAATAATGAAGCTGCCAAGAAAGCCATTGCCGATGCACTGCAGGAAATGGGCCGTGGCAAACGCACGACTAATTACCGTTTGCGCGACTGGAATATTTCCCGTCAACGCTATTGGGGTTCACCTATCCCAGTGGTATACTGTGACAAATGTGGCATGGTTCCTGAAAAAGAAGAGAATTTGCCCATCGTCTTGCCTCTTGATGTGAAGACCAAAGAAGATGGTCGCTCACCACTTCCAGAGGCTGAAGATTTCTTTGAATGCACATGCCCACAATGCGGTGGCAAGGCTCATCGTGAAGTAGACACCATGGACACCTTTGTGGAGTCCTCTTGGTACTTTGCACGTTACACCGATGCTCGCAATGAAGATGCGCCTTTCGACCCAGAAGCGCTCAAGTACTGGCTCCCTGTTGACCAATACATTGGCGGCGTTGAGCACGCAATTCTGCACTTGCTCTACGCTCGTTTCTTCACCAAAGCTTTGCGCGACGAAGGTTTCTTAGAAATCGACGAACCTTTTGCCAACTTGCTCACCCAAGGTATGGTGCTCAAAGAAGGCTCTAAGATGTCGAAATCTAAGGGCAATACCGTATCCCCTGTGGAAATGATTGAACGCTATGGTGCTGATACTGTTCGCCTTTTCTGCCTCTTTGCAGCACCACCAGAGCGTGACTTTGACTGGAGCGACACAGGTATCGAAGGCTCGTTCCGCTTCGTCAACCGCATTTGGCGCTTGCTCGAAGAACTTGAAGGCAAGCTCATGCCTGTGGCTGCGTGCTCTGCGACAGCGCAGGATGCCGCATTCTCCGCTGTGGCTAAAGAGCTCCGCCTCAAGGAACACGCAACCGTGCGCAAGACTGGCGATGACATCAACAATCGCTACCAGTTCAACACAGCCATCGCAGCTGTTATGGAACTCGTCAACGCCTTGTACCTTGCCAAAGATGAGCTTGCTACGAGTGAGCAGGGCCGCGTCTGCCTGTCCTCCGCAGTAGCCACCGTCTTGACGCTCATGTCTCCCTTCACGCCACACCTGTCCGAAGAGCTGTGGGGCATGGTCGGTCACACCGGCACCGCCAGCGAACAGCCTTGGCCAGCATGGAGTGAAGAAGCCTTGCAACGTGACACCATCACCGTGGTTGTTCAGGTCAACGGCAAACTCCGCGGTAAGCTTGAAGTAGCAGCCGATGCTTCCCGTGAAGACATGGAAGCCCTCGCCCTTGCTGAAGAAAATGTTGCCCGTTATCTCGAAGGGAAGACCCTTCGTAAGGTCATCATCGTCCCAGGTAAGCTCGTTAACGTTGTTATAAGCTAAGGTTTGTTATGCGCCATACCCACAATACTGACAGCTCAGCTCAGGCTCATACGGGTCCAAGCACGGCCCAGCAAAGGCATTTACGTTGCACCCGTATACTCCGCTTTATACGCAACAGCTCGCTCCGTCTTGCTTGCATGGCAGCACTTTGCCTCATGCTTACAGGTTGTGCTGGCTATACCTTGACGGCTGACAGCCCAAGTATTTTGGGTAACGGTAGCAAAACAATCAAAATAAAAGGTGTAGAAAATCCTACGCTTTATGCCAATCTTCCGTATGTTGTGCGCTCTGATGTTCGCAACGAAATCACAGCGCGCAATCTTGCGGTATGGCGTGATTCTGGGCCAACGGACTATACCTTGCAAATCCGTATCACACGCTTGACTTTACGCCGTTGGGCTGGTCTTGAGGAAGATACTGAAACCATTTTCACGTCCACCATGGGCATGGAATTCATCGTCTATGACGGGAAAACCAATGCCGTATTCTGGCGTTCTGGCGTCAGAACGTATAGCGAGAATGTCGATACCTACGAAGAAGGCACGGCTATGGAACTCTCGAGCCAAAGGCTTACCGAAGAGTTACTAGACGCTATGCGACGTGACTTTTAGTCGCATGCGTCGGCATAAATAAAAAAGCCATGCGACGTGACTTTTAGTCGCATGCGTCGGCATGGATAAAAAAGCCATGCGACGTGACTTTTAGTCGCATGCGTCGGCATGGATAAAAAAGCCATGCGACGTGATTTTTAGTCGCATGCGTCGGCATGGATAAAAAAGCTATGCGACGTGATTTTTAGTCGCATGCGTCGGCATGGATAAAAAACGCCATGCGACGTGATTTTTAGTCGCATGCGTCGGCATAAATAAAAAAGCCATGCGACGTGACTTTTAGCCAAGGGGCCTTGCCCCTTGGATCCCCAGCAGGGCTCTGCCCTGCACCCGCTTAGGGCTTAAAGCCCTAAGAACCCTTTTATGCGGCCAGTTACGAACTCCTACGGAGCTCATAACTGGCCGCAAATCCATTACCTAAAGTAACTCTATACTATCCTAATCATTTAACTTAGTTACGTAAGACGTTGCCATCCCCAGCCAACCACGCAGCCAATATCCTTTTAGAAGGCGTTTTTGAAGCGCGAAGCGAGCACAAAAACGCTAAATTGTTGTTTTGTTGACGTCGAGTGAAATTCTCAGATTTTTCGTGCTAGCAAGGCAAAAAGGGCGTTTTGAGGGTAAGTGTACTCAAGTACATGCGCTCAAAACGCCCTTTTTTAACGCCGCTAGCGCGGAAAAGATGAATTTTGCTCGACGTCAACAAACTTCAAAAAACAAAATTCCCAAAACAGCAAAAACTTTCATTTTTCCACCAAAAGCCCACTAGACCAGAGCACCCTTCATCATATATAAATATGTTTGCTTTGAAGGTTTTAAAAACTGGCACCTCTTTTTCACAAGGCTCAAGCATTCCATGGATAGACACGGCTTCACCTTCTGCATCTGCCCAGACAGTCGCCTCATGCGCAACCACATCGATGCGCTCCTCAAGTCATGCCCACCAAAAACTGGCGGCAGCATGATGGGCATGGGCAATACTGCAGAACAAAGTTGGGACCGCCAAGCATATTGGGGCGACGAAGCCCTCCCCCCCATTTTCTGGGAAAAGCTTACATTACAAGGGCTTTTCGCGACTCCCAATGCCCTCGTGGTCCGCAACGCACAAAATATCCCAGCCGACACATGGAAACGCCTATCCGCAGCACTTGCCACACCCAACGATTTGGCATGGCCCATTTTCTGTTTAGAAGTGGGCCTCGAACGCGGTAAATACAAAGTCCCTGCGCATATCCAAAAACTGAAATGCCTCAGCTTTGCGGATAAAAAAGGCTGGGTATGGCGTTCTGCTGGCCTCGATGCTAAAGCGATGCGCACCTTCATCCAAAATGCCTGCCGCGAACGTGGCCTGCAGCTAGCACCGCAAGCCCTCGAAGCCCTCACAGCCGCCATGCCAGAAGACGCCACAGCCGCAAGCAATGAGCTTGATAAAATCGCCCTCGCCTGCGCTGCTCATGCTGATGCAACTGATGGTCCTGTCGGTAGCCAAATCATCACTAAGGACATGGTCGGACTCATCAACCATACACCAAATCTTGATATTTTTGGCTTCATCAAAGCTCTACAAAGCGGTAATGCACCCGTTGTTTGGCGTGAAGTCCTGCGCGAAAAAGGAAGCGGCGACAGTCTCGTTTTTCCCTTTCTCGGCATGCTCATTCGCGAAGCAAGAATTTTATGGCAACTTTTGGTGGGCGAAGACGTCCGCCTACCGCCCTATATTTTAGATGAAAAAAAACGGATGGCACAACAATTAGGCCACAGTGCTTTGTCTCAAATATGGAACATCGCCCTCGAAGCAGAACGTGGCATCAAAATGGGTGAGCGTAATACAGAGCAAGCCATGGACGCCATGGTTGCGAGCCTGTCCTCCCTCTTTGCAAGCCGCAATAAAAACCGCCGTCCATAAAATCCTCTCGCATTCTTGACAGCCTAGTAATGGGCAAGGTCATGACTACGAAGACTCCACCACGAAAATTCGACATTCCCATACCATTATGAGCGATACTCCAGCAAAAAAACCACACTATCACGGACACCGTACACGCCTAAGAGAACGTCTTACGCATGACAGTGCACACATGCAAGACTATGAAATTCTTGAGCTTCTCCTTGGAACTGTGCTCACTCGCTGTGATACAAAACCACTAGCCAAAGAGCTTCTAGGCACTTTTGGCTCGCTGCGCGGCATTTTAGATGCCCATCCAACTGAGCTCATGAAAATAAAAGGGGTTGGCGCATCCCTATCAAGCTTTTTACTACTTTTACGCGAAGTTATGGCGCGCTACTCTGAAGCCATGCCACGGACCCGACTCACCTTCACCTCAGCACATGACGTTGCCCATATGGCACGCATGCGCCTTGCCGCCTGTCCTCATGAAGAAGCTTGGTGTGCCTTTCTGGATAACCAATGCAGACTTTTAGCGTGGGAGCGTGTGGCCAAGGGAACCATCAATGCTGCCACAGTCTATCCTTGTGATGTTCTTGAAATGGCCTTGCGGTTCAAGGCTTCTGGTCTGGTTCTGGCACACAATCATCCTGGTGGTAATCCCTCACCCTCTATGCCAGATATACAAATTACCAATATGCTTAAAAAAAATGCGTCATCCATTGGTATTACATTGCATGATCATGTTATTGTCACGGATGATGCCTGTTACAGCCTCCTTGAGGACCGTTTATTAGATTGATATGGGCATATTGCCTTAAAATATGTAGCCTTATTTGCATTTTATTGAAGTTTAGGAGTTTTTATGAGTGATACAAATCACACCAATATCAATATAGATGAAGAAGTTACGTCTGAAGAAACTGTATCTGAAGAAGTCACTTCTGACGAAAATACACCTGTTGAAACATCTGCTGAAGCGGCTGACCAAGAGTTTGATACATCACCAAACGCATTACCAGATGAGGCACCAAACCAGTCTCCAGACGAGGCTCCAGACGAGGCGCCAGATGAGGCACCAAACCAGTCTCCAGACCAGTCTCCAGACGAGTCACCAGACGAATCCTCAGCCGAAGCCATCGCCAACCTGCTGGCAGAAATGGAAGGTGCGAGTCCCAACACCGTGCTCGAAAGCCTCGAAGCCCTTGGTAATGTGGAATCACTTGGCACCATAGGCATTCCAGAATTTCTTGAAGCGGCTATGCACGGCTCAAACAAAGGTGACGGCGAACCAAACGCCGATGACAATCCTTTTGAACCTGTCATCCCAGACGTCTTACCCGTCTTGCCTGTGCGCGACGTGGTAGTCTTCAACTACATGATTTTGCCGCTCTTCATTGGCCGCGAAAAATCCATGCAAGCACTTACCGATGCCATCACCGGTAGCCGCTATATCATGATATGCACCCAAACCGACGAGCAAATCGAAGACCCAAGCCCAGATCAGCTGCATACCATGGGCACAGTGGCCATGATTATGCGCATGCTCAAAATGCCTGATGGCCGCATGAAAGCTTTGGTGCAAGGTATCACGCGTGCCCGTGTTGACCAGTTCAACACAGAAGGCCCTTACTTTACTGCTAATATTACCAAAATTCCTGAAGACGAAGTTATCCCAGAAGGCATCGAACACGAAGCCATGATCCGCACTGTGCGCGAACAAAGCGAAAAGATTTTGTCTCTACGCGGCGTGCCCACAGCAGATATCATGTCTGTGCTCAATAACGTGGACGAACCAGGCCGCCTTGCTGACCTCATCGCAGCGAACTTACGCATGAAAGTTAGTGAGGCCCAAGCCATCCTCGAATGCATCACGCCGCAAGCTCGCCTAGTGCTCATCACTATGCAGCTGGCTAAAGAAGTTGAGCTTGCCACCATCCAAGCCGACATCCATGCCACAGCCCATGGTGGTATGGAAAAAGCCCATAAAGACTACTACTTACGTGAGCAAATCAAGGCTATCAAGCAAGAGCTTGGTGAAGGCGAAAGCATGGACGAAGATATTGCCGCCCTTGCTGAAGCTCTCGATAAGGCTCAATTGCCACCCGAAGCACGCAAGGAAGCTGATAAGCAATTGCGTCGCCTCAGCTCCATGCACCCTGAATCTTCGGAAACAAGCGTCACACGTAATTACCTAGAATGGCTTTCAGAATTGCCATGGCGTAAGCTTTCGCGTGACAAGCTTGATATTCCGCAAGCCAAAATCATTCTTGATGAAGACCATTATGGTCTCGACAAGGTTAAAGACCGCATCCTCGAATATCTTAGCGTGCGCAAATTAAATCCTAATTCCAAGGGTCCTATTCTGTGCCTTGCTGGCCCTCCTGGGGTGGGCAAAACATCTCTTGGTCGGTCTATTGCCCGTGCCCTTGGCCGTCAATTTCAGCGCGTCTCCCTTGGCGGTATGCGTGATGAAGCGGAAATCCGTGGTCATCGTCGTACATATGTTGGTGCTATGCCAGGCCGTATTATCAATATCATGAAGCTTGCTGGGACACGTAACCCCTTAGTTATGCTTGATGAAATTGACAAGCTTGGGAGTGATTTCAAGGGCGATCCATCCTCAGCTCTTCTCGAAGTTCTCGACCCAGAACAAAATGCGGCCTTCAGCGACCACTATCTTAATGTGCCCTTTGACCTATCAAAGGCCATGTTTATTTGCACGGCGAACCACCTCGACACTATTCCTGCGCCACTCCGTGACCGCATGGAAATCATTTCTATTTCTGGCTACACGCAACAGGAAAAGCTGGCTATTGCCACGCGTCACCTTGTGCCACGCCAGATTAGCGAGAATGGTCTCAAGCCTAAAGATGTTCACTTCACTGACGAGGCCCTGAACCACCTTATTCAAGGCTACACCCGTGAAGCAGGTCTGCGTAATCTTGAGCGCGAAATTGGTGCTGTGTGCCGTAAGCTCGCACGACGCAAGCTTGAGGCCCCAAAAAACAAGCGCAAAAAAACTCCTGCACAGCCTTTTACTGCTGCCTTCATGGAAGAGTTGCTCGGTGCGCCACGTTTCCTTGATGACGAAATGGACGCCACCCTGCATCATGGCGTAGCTCTCGGTCTTGCTTGGACGCCATATGGTGGTGAAGTCCTCACCATCGAAATCGCGTGCATGAAGGGCAAGGGTAAAGTTCAGCTCACTGGACAGCTTGGCGATGTCATGAAGGAAAGTGCTCAAGCCGCCATGAGTTATGCACGTAGTCGTGCTGATGACTGGAACCTTGACCCGTCCTTCACCGATAGCCGTGACCTGCACATCCATGTGCCTGCTGGTGCAACGCCCAAAGATGGCCCGTCCGCAGGTGTAACCCTGTTTACGGCTCTCGTGTCCGCGCTCACCAAAAGCCCCGTCAACAGCGACCTTTGCATGACTGGTGAAATCACCTTGCTCGGCAAAGTTCTGCCTGTTGGTGGCATCAAGGAAAAAATCCTTGGTGCTGTGGCACGCGGTCTGCACCACGTCATCATTCCAAAGCAAAACACCAAGGACCTCGAGGATATCCCAGCTGATCTTCTCGCGCTCATCTCTGTACATCCCGTCGCCCATGTGGACGAAATCCTCCCCCTCGCCTTCCCTCATGGCCTCAACCCCATGAAGCGTAAGGGGAAAAAATAGCCAAGGGGCGTTGCCTCTTGAACCCAGCAGGGCTCTGCCTGTCTTTATTGTAGGAAGGGCTCTGCCCTGTACCCGCTAAGGCCAAACATTTATAAGGACGCCCTTAGAACCCATGTATGCGGCCCGTGTTTAGACTCAAAGACTCGTCTAAACATGGGCCGCAAATGCGTTGCTAACGTACTTATTCCTAACCATAATAAAAACTTCCCATGACTCAGCACAAAAATATCGTTACAGCGCCCACTCCCTCGCTTGCGATAAATCGAGTGAATGCTCAGATTTTTCGTGCTAGCTAGGCAAAAAAGTTTTTGAGAGAGCGAAGCGAGGTCAAAAAACTTTTTTAACGACGCTAGCGCGGAAAAGATGACTTTTGCTCGATTTGAGCAACCTAAAAACCACATTCCATCCTTTCTCCTCATCCCCACTCAAAGACCGCACCCATAAAAGGGTTCTTAGGGCCTAAGCCCTAAGCGGGTGCAGGGCGGAGCCCGCTGGGGTGGGGGGC
>JAWXUA010000051.1:0-16350 GCA_044433065.1 Pseudomonadota bacterium | reverse complement strand
TCAGAATGTTGAGACAATACTCCTCTAGCTCTGTCCCTTTTTTTTGTTTGTCGGAAATTTTGTGAGAATCTTTGTTTTCTTGTCTGTTTTTTATACTCATAATTTCCAGTTATCGATAGGTTACAGGAGGAGGAAACATTTTTACAATTACTTATAACGCAAAACGTTAAGCATCGTAGCGAATAGTCACCTACATAGTCAAGGCATGCAAAACAGGGTATCGTAGCAAATATCAATTAAATCTTACAGCAATAAAAGCCACATATTTTATATAAAAATAATTTATATTCGCTTTTTACACACAAGATATTGAATTATATCTTTAATGCTATTTTTAATAATACTCAACCATCCTATAAGTGTATTTTTATATATTGTTTTATATTTTTGCTTCATTATATCTGTGAAACACCCTGTTCGTAATGAACTCATACTATAAAGAATTAATAAAAACTCTTCATTTTCTGTTAATTTAGTATCAGAGCTAATAGCTATAAGAGATTTTTTAACAAAACGCTTATCTTCAAACAAAGATGAAGGGTCAATAAGTAGTTCAATAGGATACATATCGAAAATTTGACTTTCACCCTGTAAAAAGAAATATCCTTTTAATTTCCAACTATTATCATAAACATATATATGCCCATTATTGTTATAATGAGAGTCGAAATCAGCACTTATAGTAGAGCTACCTACAATTATTGAGTTCTGTGATAAAACAACTCCCCGAGGCCATTCAGCAATTTGCGTTATAAATCCTTTGTTGCTAATTATTGCTCCATGTTTAGAGCTACATACATACATCTCATCATTAACAAACCAAATATTATGTGATGAATTACCAAGCTTTATCTCTTCAATCTTCTCTTTATTCCTAAGAGAAAATACATGTATAGTACTAGGTCCAAAATTATGGGCACATACGTACAGCTTGTTATTATGCATAGTAAGTGTGTTGAAATGGTGCTTATCTTTTTTTATACCTTTTGTATTGCCAAGAGGATACCATTTCTCCCACGAAATTCCATCATAAATGGCAATCATATCATACCTAGTATTAGTTATATACAGTATACCATCTGTCAATAAAATTTCATGAATATCATCTAAAGGAAAATCTGGCTTTAAAATATGGCAAAGATTAAATTTATAATCATACACAAGAATTTCACCATTTGAATCAGCTTCATATAAGTATCTCTTCTTTTGATTATTTCTAACTCCAACGTAAATGTACTTACTATCTGATGCGATACCGTAGTATCCACCATTGCAATATGTATTATTAATGGTGACTTGCTCTTTCTTAAATAGGTCTACTAAAAGTAAAGAATGAAATGTACCAACAAGAACATAGCGCCCTTGACATTGTTGTGCGCATTGAATAGTCACATTATACTCCAAAATACTGTTAAAAGTTAGTTTACAATATATACAACATTATAGGCTTTTCACATCATGAGCCATCCTGCAACAAAAAAGTGGCAGCAAAGTTAACAACTTTTCTAAAATTGCTATATTCTTCAAAAGTACTCAGACTCATCAAACTATTGCTTGAATGCCTACGACTGCGATTACAATAATCTCAATATATTAAAATAGCGCAAGCCCAGCATGTCTACATTTTGAAATTATATTCAATGAATTAATTAAATTTTGAACGTATGGAAAAAACTTCTACATCAAATAATGCAACGTAATGTCTGGCCGGTGGTGGCCCATTTCTTGGGAAATCAAATAGTGGGCTTGCTCGGCAGTGTATCCAGCTTTAGTGAGTTGTCTAAAGCGGTTATGGGCAAAGTTATAACGGAAGTCGTGGGTTCCCGTGACGATTTCGCCAGCGCGTTTGGCTGCGAGGGCAACTGCGCTACGGTAGGCGGTATTTTTGATGCGTATTTCACCAGATTGCAGGCGTTCGACCAAGGCTTCATAGGTTTCAGGGCGGATAGAAATGGTCCTCGGCATGCCGCCTTTAGTATTGGTGAGGTGCACGCGGCCGGCATGGTGTTCTTCTGAAATACCGGATAGTTGCGTTTCGCGAATAAGTGTAGCTTCATGACATCGCGCACCGCCTTCGAGTTGCACTCTGGCGGCTAATTTCATGTCGGGTTTACGCAGTTCTCTGATGACATTTTCGGGGACCACAAAGCCGCGATCACGTTCTATGGTATCCAAGGCTTCGTGAGCTTCAGCGCGAATATCATTAATAGCCTGCCGAAAATTATAGTCACGTTTATTGTATAATATCAGTGCGTTGGCGAGTTTCCCAAGATGGGCCGCCTCTTTCTTCCACGTGCTATAGCAAATGCAATCTTCAATGCGTGCACGCAAAAAAGCTTGCACGTGCTCAGAGTCTATCTTTTCAATATCTTTTATATTCAAGTGTTTAAATGCGTATTCGGCAAACTCATGCCACGTTTCTTTATAGTCATAGGCAGTCGAATAGGCATGCAAACTTGTGTGCTCGCTAATGCCCTGACTGGTGCCCGTTTTGCCCTCTTTTTTCAGGGTATCACGGGCATTTTGCTTGTCTGCATGTTTGGATTCACCCGGTTTGAAAATGCTACTTTTCTTAAAAACTTCAGTGACTTGCCATTTTGCGTTTCCCTTCATAGCTGTCAATCCTGTCTATAAGGCGGATAAGTCGTAGAGTAACGTTAGTCGGCTACTGCGACCCCATTACAGAAAAGCTCTGCTCTGGGCGTAAATAATTAATAATTTCAATGGCTAATGAAATATAACATCAGCCCACCACGGACGACACACATTTCGCTGATACAGCACGGATGATAGCCGTTATCCCTATGATTTCAATGCCATGCGCGGGCAAGCACTGCATCTAGTGCCTATTTTTCGGCGCACAACGGGTATACCGCCTCCGAAAGACTTTTCAGCTAGTGTCGATGTACGACACTAGCTGAGCGTATGCCCCAACCGCTATCTATAAAAGAAGAATACAGCCTTGTCCTAAATCAGAAAAAATGCAAGAAAAAAATGGTTTTTTGAAAAAAACACCCGTTACCTTAAAACATAAAAATTTTTCATTTAACTATCTAAAAAATATGTTGAAATTGATTAAAAATACTTTTATTAAAAAACGAAATAAAAAAAATTGGAAAAATAGAATGAAAAAGACAAAAAAAGTGATGCTCACCACATGGCTGTACGGCACGGGGCTAGACACCCTTG
Organism: Pseudomonadota bacterium; assembly: GCA_044433065.1. GTDB lineage: Bacteria > Desulfobacterota > Desulfovibrionia > Desulfovibrionales > Desulfovibrionaceae > Nitratidesulfovibrio. Next base: position 13,161 of record JAWXUA010000051.1, on the reverse strand, counting down.
AAGCCATTTTGAAAGAAATTGACGTATCGCCAGAGACTTTTTTCAACGCTGCCGAGCGGATACAAAACCTCAGCCGCGCTCAATACAGGCGAAAAAATTTGGATGCAGAGGCCCTTGAAAAAATCGGCGTGGTTACAAAATTGCGATTGGATGAACTACGCACGGTCTCCAAAGTGCGGCGCAAAAAAAAGGCTGGCCGCATCGAACGCTATTACGACGTTATTGTACAATTACGTACAGATAATGCTTCATGGTCAGAAATTGCACGTTATTTGGAGAGCCATCATAGGCTGAAGGTGAGCACGGCTTATATTTATAGTGTCATGAAGGAATTGGGCTATGCAGATGATAAATAATATTTGTATATTGCTTACCAAAATACTATCTATAGTATTTTTCCTAGCATTATTTCTTTGCAGCATCATTCTTTGCGTTTGCTCATTACAAGATGGCTTTACAGCAACACTTGTTCAAACGTTTATAGCACAAGTAAGTCTATCTACAAAACAAAGTATAGGCATCATGGTATGCGTACTATTATCAGTCTATTTTATGTATACTATATATTGCAACTATTCTGACACACTGAAAGATTTGCAAAAAGAATATGATACATACCGTATAAAAAGTGACAAAAGAATTCTTGATGTATATGAAACAAAATCCAAAGTAGAATATGAACTTGAACAGCATAAACGATATAAAAGGCAACTCGATGACCAGAAATACACATTATATCAAACAGAGGAAGAGTGTAAAAAGCATATCCGCCATACTGCAATCCTAGAAAAAACTATAGAACAACTTCAAGAGACTATCCATACAATCATAAAAGAACGCGACGAAGCCCATAAGTCACTTACTTCCGTTTCACAGAAATACAAAAATCAGTGTTCTACAACGACCAACGCTCTTTCCTGCCTCGCAGATAGCGACATCGAGCATTGCATAAAGATTTTAGGGCGGCCATTTGGTCAACGGCGCAGTGCACGGAAGTAGCACTGAAAGCACCCCCCCCCATTTGCCGTCATCCAAAAGAATTCAACCACTGTGAGTATTGGCGTGTATGCGGCCGTGCTTTTTGGTCTTGGTTGTGGCTTGCCCTTAGAAAACCTCGTGGACATCCGTGATGATACGTGGGGCCTCACTCTTGATGAAGAGAAATTACCGCAACCCATTAGAAATAAAAAAACGTTTTTCTAGCGTGAACACAACACAGCCGACGTATTTGTGTTTTTATGATGGAACAAATATCTCACGCAACGAGCATATAGATTGACGCGTACCCATAAAATGCGTACTTCAAAACACCTTGACAAGTCAGGCGTAACGACGTACTTAATGTGCATCACACTCGGAACGCCTCTATTTCACCTGAAGTATGCGCACCATTCTGGGTTTTTTTTATGCCTTCTGTTCCATTTTCTAAGCCTTTTTTATCTTTTGATGCCCAATATAACAATTAACTCAATTTATTTGCAATAAAATGAGTAATCAAAATTTTCTTGACTAGTCAGGCGTGATGGCGTAGTTAATGCGCAACGCACCCAGAACGCCTCTATTTCTTTTGAAGTATGCGCACCAGTCTGGGTTTTTTTATGCCTACTGTTCCATTTTCTAAGCCTTTTTTGTCTTTTGATGCACAATATAATAAATTAACTCTATCTATTATTGATAAAGACTATGTATTGGCAGAATTACTCATGCATAGTTCATATTATCGAATTAAAAACTATATCCCACCACTACAAGCTAAGTATCAGAACAGTCTAATTCCCGTACAAGAAGTAAAAAATCTTATTGATTTTGATAGTACATTGCGCACGCTTTTTTTTCGTTGCATTGAGCCTATAGAAGTATATTTTAGGTCAACAATTAGTGAATATATGCTTGAAGCTTCTCATGGCGATTCTTTTTGGTATTTAAATACGCTTTACTTTATTAATAAGCGCAAACATGCTTCGACTATACAAATAATCGAAAAAGACTTTTCATCTAGTAAAGAATCTTTCATTGTCAACTATAGACATATGTACACTCTACCAACTCTAACTACACATCATTCAACCGCAAATAACGTACCTCCTACATGGATGCTTAACGAGATATCTTCTTTTGGACTTTTTTCAAATATATTTTCTAACTTAGATAGAACATATAAGAAAAATATTGCCAGTGCTTTTTTAGTAGATGAATATGTTTTATCTTCATGGATATTATCGTTACATACTATTCGTAATACTTGCGCCCATCATGCACGCCTATGGAATAAAAGATTAGGCATAGCACCTAAAATTCCAAATAATAATCCGTTTGCAATACAATGCGATAATAGAAAAATAGCCATTATTATTCAAATTTTAATACGCTTACTCACAGTTATACACGGTCATAATAACTCATACACAAGTCAATTAAAAGAAATTGCAGTTGATGCCTCTCCTTTCATCCAATGTGGCATGGGCTTTACGCAGCCACTTACGAAAAATTCCTTTCAATAGCCATTTCCTTACCGTGCATTAGCATACTAGCCATGCTAAGCATGCTAATCATTTTCCACACTCAATATTGTCAGCTTAACGTATACCCTAAACTGATGTCAGACAGCTCACACAAAAAGCGTCAGAATAGAGCCATTTTCATATTTTATGGACAGATGATATCAAAGGTCATAAACTTTAACTTGACATATTGTGCCAAACAAACGTCAAAATAATATTATATAAAATTTCTTATATAAAGTCCCACACGCGTCCAAGAGATTTGCAAAGTTCACATTTATGATGCACAAAAATACGCAAGACACACAATACATAGCACTCCTAAAAAAGAACGCGTCCTTGAAAGACGTCAATCACCAATAAAACTTCAATAATCACCAATAAAGCTTCAACTGTCACTGAAACCACTTCAATAATCAGCAAATATAATTTAATAAAAACATATCGAGAATATTGTATGCTTAGCACAAAGTATCTATACCCTAATCTTTCTGATGAACAATATACATTGCTCTGCGTTGATGCTGTAACACCGACTCTTGCTGATGGTATACGTGCTAAAATACTGACATCTTTGCATATAAAAGGCAGTGGTGCCAAAGATTCCATGCTTATTCGTGATATTGAAGAGACACGTACAAACATCAATACTGTGTATAACCTATATAACGATAACGGCACATTTAAAGACACTAAAAAATGGCATGAACTTTGTGATATACTTTTTAATGATACAAACATTATTATTACTATAGAACATGCTACCAAGTCACCACAAGTGCATGAATTACTTTCTATTTTATTTACTATTTTTAATAATGAATACATTGACACTGGCGCTAGCCTTCATAGCTCATTTGGCGTTGCCATACGCGTTATACTTTTTAACACCCCATACAGTCAAAAATGGATTAGCACACGTCATGAAACAGTACGCAACACACTTATCATAGATATACTTGATCGAACTTTTAATAATACACAATTTCCGCCTTCTTTGCACAACATATCGCATCTTGATGAAATTGTTGCCATCACACCTGACCATCCATATATTGCTTATTATTACCTTTTTACTGGACAGTGGGACAAAGCAACTGATCTACAACAACGTTTTGCCAATGATGAAGACCATATAACATCAAATCTTATTCAAGGTGTATTGGACTTCTTACAAGGTCGCTTTACTGAAGCAGTTAACAGCCTCACTCTTGCACAAAAATATATACGGTCAACTGCTAGAAAACCAACATTCTTACTGCATTCTGTCTTTAGTACTGCGTTACAACTGTCACGCATTGCATTAGGCGATGCAAAATCGCTTAAAAGCATGCGTAACGATTGCAAAAAAATTACTTCAAGAGATTATGAGTCCCAAATTGATATGCGAGGCATCTTAGCTCTTGACGCTCGCCTCTGTGGTAAGGAAGAAGAAGCGCACAATATTCTTTATTATTCTAACCTTTATTATGCAGACAATATTCTTTCCAATCTTCTTTATTACACTCTTACTAAACAAATTCCTTATACTGAAAGCATTACGGACACTTATTCAACAAATATCAGCAATAAACTTGAATACATAGAAAGTTCATACCGTTTTTTCAAAGATATATGCAAAATGTTCCCTGTTATTGAATGTTTATTTCATGACATAGAAAGCCCAAATGATAGTCAAAACATACGTGATAAAAATGCTATACACTGCATTAAGCTCACATCCCTCATTCAGAATACACCTCTTTGGGAAGCTAAGCTCAATGCTTTAGCGCAACTTGCTGAAAAAACAACGTCATCACAAATCAATACAAGCCGACTTGCATGGCTCATTAACGCAGAATACCATTCTATACAGCCCATTGAACAAAAGAAACAAAAGAATGGTTCATGGAGTAACGGACGCAATATATCAGTAAAAAGATTACTTGAAGAAGGTGACAGCATTCCATGGGCAACGGAACAAGATAAAAGAGTTTTTGTAGCCATTAAACGCGATGAATCATGGTATAGTACATCTTTTTCCTTTTCATTTAGACGCTCTTTAGCTTTTCTTGTGGAACATCCTTTTCTCTTTGATGAAAAAACAAGAACGCCTTTATATTTAAAACAAAAAGAAATAAAGCTCATCCTCACCCAAAATACACAGGATTGTAATCTCACTACATCGCCAATACCTTCAGATGGAGAACTACAATATGGCTTCATGTGTACCAAACAAGATGACACCTTGACCTTCACGCACATTCCTACAGCGCATCGCAGTTTTCTTCAGATGCTTGGCCAAGGTCTTCGTTTCCCAGCGGACGCCTTGCCGCGCGTCATGGAAGTCGCTAGCCAAAGCGGCCTGCCTCTAAGCATGGACATCAAAACCGAAACCGTCCCTGCCGACCCGACGCCCATCATCCAAATACAACAGCAGGACACCATTTTCACGGGCAGCATCAAAGTCCGCCCGTGCACCGCCCTTGGAACGCCGCTCTACACCCCAACCCTCGGGCCAGCATACGTGGTGACAGCCGTGCCTATTGCAGACCAAAAAGGCAAGGCACAAAAAACGCGCCCCATCGCGACCACCCGCGACTTCCAAGCTGAACAGCGTGCTATCGACCAACTTTTTGCGGCATGCCCAAGCCTCGAGGAAAAATCTTCGTCACTCGATAATGCTGTATGGCAACTCACTTTTTATCTGCCGTTTCAGCTTTTGCAGGTCCTACAAGAACTTCAGGCTCTGCAAGAAGCGCAGCCTGACTCGACGCCGTTCATTATTGAATGGCCAACAGGTGAACAAATCAAGCTATATAACAAAGTGCAGCCCTTTGACGTTCAAGTCTCATTAAAGCAAAAAGGCGACTGGTTCGCGCTCGACGGACAAATCCGCGTCAGTGAGCACATTGTCCTTGGCCTCTCCAACCTCCTTGATGCCATGAAGGGCAGTCAGAAGAATTTCATCCCTTTGGGCAACGGGGAATTTCTCGCTTTAAGTCAAGATTTGCAGAAAAAGCTTGAACAATTAGAACACCTTGCACAAAAGTCCTCTGGCAAACGAAGCACGAAAAAAGATGAACTCCTAATACATCCTTTGGCCGCGGAACCTCTTGAAAAAACCGTAGTCAGCCTTGATTTCGCCGCTGATACTCATTGGAAAAAAACGGTTTCACGCATGGAAGCGGCCTTCACCATGACACCAGAATTGCCGCGGACCCTGCAAGCCACCTTGCGTCCATACCAAATCGAAGGTTTTGAATGGCTTTGCCGTTTGGCCCACTGGGGCGTTGGGGCCTGTCTTGCCGACGACATGGGCCTCGGGAAAACCGTGCAAACCATCGCCGCCATGCTCACCCTTGCCCATGATGGCCCGTGCCTTGTTGTCGCGCCGACGTCGGTGTGCTCCAATTGGGAAAGCGAGCTGGCACGCTTTGCGCCGTCGCTCAACGTCCACCGCCTTGGCGCGGCATCCACCCGTAAAAAGCTCATTGAACGTCTTCAGGCCCATGATGTACTCATTGTTGGCTACGGACTTTTACATAATGAAATAAAGCATTTATCCTTGCAATCATGGTCTATGACCATCTTCGACGAAGCCCAAGCCCTGAAAAATGCCACCACCAAGCGCGCCAAAGCGGGTCACAGCATTGAGGCAAAATTCAAGCTTGCGCTCACGGGAACGCCTGTGGAAAATCGCCTCGATGACGTGTGGAGCCTGTTCAACACCATCAATGCCGGTCTGCTCGGGAGCGCCGACGCCTTCCGTCAGCGCTTCGGATCTAGTGACAAAGCCGCAACCAAGACACTCCGCGCTCTAGTCCGCCCGTTCATTTTGCGCCGCCTGAAAAGCCATGTACTCGACGAACTGCCCATGCGCACGGAACAGACCATCATCATCGAGCCAAGCGCGCACGAAGAAGCTTTTTATGAAGCACTCCGCCGTCGCGCCGTGGCATCTTTTGAGGCCACCGAAGAGAATGCGGGCCAACGGCGTATGCATATTTTTGGCGAGCTCACCAAACTTCGCCGCGCATGCTGTCACCCGTCCCTAGCGGACAAGTCGGCCGCTAGCGTGCTCCATACGGGCATCAATCAGGGTAGCAATCAGGACATCATTAATAAGGATAGCGTCAGTCAAGGCAGCATAGCCCCAAACAACGTAACGGAAGCCGGTGCCGCCTCGAGCATGGCCGCGCCCAGTTCCAAGCTGTCGCGCTTCCTCGAAATGGTCCAAGACCTGTGCGCCACCGGCCATAAAATGTTAGTCTTCAGCCAGTTCGTGGACCATCTCCATATGGCACGCCAAGCCCTCACCGAAAAGAACATCTCCTTTCAATATCTGGACGGTTCCACGCCCGAAAAGGACCGAGCCAAGCGTGTGACCGCCTTCCAATCTGGACAGGGTGACGTTTTTCTCATCAGCCTTCGCGCCGGTGGTCAAGGTCTCAACCTCACGGCCGCGGACTACGTTTTTCACCTCGATCCATGGTGGAACCCTGCCGTGGAAGACCAAGCGTCCGACCGCGCCCACCGTATGGGTCAGCTCCGCCCCGTGACCATTTACCGCCTCGTCATGGCCCGCACCGTCGAGGAAAAAATCCTTGCGCTCCATCAGCAAAAGCGCGACCTCGCCGCTGATTTCCTTGCTAATACCGACAGTGGTGCTATGCCGCTGAGTGAGGCTGAATTGATGGAGTTGTTTGTTGGGTAGCTGGGGGAATTTTTTTATGGGGACGAGCTGGGGGAAGGGAAACCCTTTGAAAAGGGTTATCCCTTCCCCCCACCCTACGGGCGCCCCATCCCTTCCTAAACTTTTTATTTGCGAATAGAAGTTTGGTCGTTGTGTGGGAAATTACGGCGCAAGATATTTTGTAATATAAGTGGGATGAGAGTAGAAATTTATGTGTATGTGTGTATACAGTTATGTGTATACACATGTTTTCGTTTTTGTTTTATTCTCAGCCCATTTTTTAGAAAAGCTTACCTTATTTTCTGAAATAGTTTTAAGGAAACGCTGGAAAGTAAACCTGCTACATCCCACTTGTTGACAAAAAGCCAAAGAAGCAACATTCTTTGCGTGTAAAAACTCGTAAGGAAAAGCCATTGTCTAAGAATGAAATCTATATTTTAGCTGGTCCCAATGGTGCTGGTAAGACAACCTTTGCGAATAGCTTTATACCATCAACACCCACAATCCAACAATTTGTCAACGCGGACCTGATTGCATATGGCCTTTCTCCTTTTGCGCCAGAAAAAGAGGCTATTCAAGCTGGCAAGCTCATGCTCAAGCAAGTTGACAAGCTTGTGGCTGCACGGCAAAGCTTTTGTATTGAAACGACGTTAGCTGGCAAAGGCTACACTCGACAAATACCTATCTGGCAAAACAAAGGCTATCATATCACGCTCATTTTTCTTGCCCTTCCTGACCCAGAAACAGCCATTGCTCGGGTGGCAAGGCGTGTTCAACAAGGCGGCCATCATATCCCAGAAGACGTTATCCGACGCCGTTTTGAGGCTGGCCTAAGACATTTTGAAAATCCTTATAAAAACCTTGTAGACCACTGGGCTTTGTACGACAATGCTGGACAATGTCCTATTCTTTTACAGGCAGGAGATACCAATGCCAACGAACACCAAAGATAATTATAGCCCTGAATTACAAGACCTTCTGAACCGCGTTGAGGCGGCACTTATTGAGGCTGGGCAAAAGGCGCGCAAACTTGCTGAGCAAACGGGTACAGAGCTTGTTATCGTGGAGCGTGCCGCATCAGCCTCCCAGCCGCACAAGCACAGTAAATAGAACTACTTTTATTTCAACGCCATCCACCCACTTACATTATCCATACGGTAGTTCACAATACTACCATCCGCTACCTTTTCACACACAGCCACAGCTGCCCCTGTGTCACAGATGTGTGTATACACACATACACATAAGCTTTATGGGAATACTTGTCCCCATCCACCGCACGGAAAACAAAATCCTCACTTTTTGCCCTTGTTTCCCGTAGCAAAGCATGAGACCATAAACACATGAAGCAGACGAACAAAACAGCTCCACACGCCTATGATGCGGTGTATAAGAAATTCTTCAATAATCCCCTGATGGTAGAGTCTCTTTTGTCTGATTTTATCGCTGAGGATTTGCTCTTACATTTTGATTTCAGCACCCTAGAACGCTGCAACGAATCCTATGTTTCGGACAAATTTCAAAGGCGCAGCAACGATGTTGTATGGCGTGTACGCTTGCAAAATCCAGACGGCACAGAGACACCAGAAGAGCGTTGGTGCTATCTGTATTTACTCATAGAATTTCAAAGCTCGCCAGATTATTGGATGCCTGTGCGCATTCTTGCGTACACGTCCCTCTTGTGGCAAAGTCTTATTGAACGTGGTGAGCTGAAAACGGGTTCGTACCTGCCGCCCGTACTTCCCATTGTTATTTATAATGGTGGGAACGCTTGGAAAGCCAAAACAAATGTGACAGAACTCATTGCCAATACGCATGAAATTCTGCAAAAATATCAACCATCGCAAGAGTATTTCTTGCTTGACGAGAACGTTTTTGACAAGAATGCTGTAGAGCAAAAGCGTGGCCTAACAGCCCTCTTACTCAGGCTTGATAGAGCAAAAACACCTGAAGCCGTTGAGGCCATTGCCCAAGTTTTGATTAGCGAACTCAAACGGCCAGAATATGAAAGTATTCGCAAAACCTTCATGGCTTTGCTCTCTGTTGTTGCCAACGACTATACAGATAACAACGTAGACATACCCCATCAAAACCTTACGGAGGCATATTCTATGTTAGCAGAAAATATACGTAATATGGTCAATGATTCTCATTTGAAAGGCCTCACAGCAGGACGCGCAGAAGGCCTTACAGCAGGCCGTACTGAAGGTATGCGCAATACCATCATGAATTTTGCAAGCATCCAGTGGGGTACGCTCCCGCATGACCTGACTGCAAAGCTAAAGCATATTTCCAGTGCAGAACAGCTCGAAGCCTTGAGTCTTTTACTTTTCCGCTCAAAGTCCCTCCAAGAGTTTGAAGCCATTGTTGAAGATGCGTACAAAAAAGCTATGCAGTAAATTATATGATACGAATAGTATAGCATCAATCCTCTCTAGGCTTTCGAGCTAGGGAGGATTTTTTTATCGACAGACAGCCCTTCACATCAAATCTGCACTAAGTATTCAGTCAGATTGGCGCAAGTTATTTGTAATATGAGTAGGATGAGAGTAGAAATTTGTGTGTATGTGTGTATACAGTTATGTGTATACACACATACACATACTATTTTATTAAAAGACTTCTCTCTATCCATCGCATTCAACGAGGTCATAGAAAATCAGTCCAGCAAAATAGCTTGACTTCTTTCGCTTAAAAGCTACCATTCTTTTATGAAAATCGTACACTACACCACAGAAAACGGTATTGACCTCTACCAAGAATGGCTTGATGCACTGCGGGACAACCGTGCGCGAGCCAATGTCCTACGTCGCGTAGATAGGGTATTGGCAGGAAACTTTGGCGACCACAAACGATGCCGCGATGGTGTTTCCGAGCTTCGTATTGATTATGGACCAGGGTTCAGAGTGTATTATTTTCAACACGGACAAATGCTCGTTGTCCTTCTTTGTGCAGGCGACAAGCGAACACAAGACGCTGACATTGATAGGGCCATAACCTATAAGCTCGACTTCCTGCACCGTATGAAGACCCAAGAGAGGTACCATGACTAAACCTTATATTTCACATGAAGATGCGACCATTGCAAGCTTCAAGAAAGACCCTGTTTTTGCGGCTGAGTACCTCAATGCTGTCCTCGAAGATGGCGACCAAGAAGAACTCATGCTCGCTTTGCGTCGTATAGCCACCGCATTTGGCATGCGTGAAATTGCAGAGACAGCCGACCTTAATCCCAAGACGCTCTATAGAACGCTATCCCCCATGGGAAATCCTGAATTGCGCAGCTTCCAAGCCATCCTTGGTGCCATGGGAATGCGCCTTGCCGTAACACCCTTGGTAGAACAAAGCCATCTCTAGCCCTTCCCACCTTTTCTATAATGCATCCTACTTAGTCCTAAAAAAGGCTAAGTAGGATTTTTCATTTTGTGCTATATGTATGCGTCCATCGCTAATATTCTGAGCTGAAAATATCTCCTTACTTGCCACACGTCCCTCTCCCCAAAGCTCATCACTCTACACCTTCCTAAGCCCTTGACCACTGCCTAATCCTTATGTACAAGCAAAACATGTGTATACACATAGATGTATACACACAAAGGCCAGTATACATATACACACGTCAGTATACACACATACACATATTTTTACCCATAAATATCAAGGCAAAAAGTATACACATATGCTCAGCATAAAATACTAAAATAACAAGCTTATTCTATATCAAAACTATACACATATACACACTAAATTCAGACGCCTAAACTACACAATTGAAGCAAGCTATTTTCCGCTTACAAAGAACATTATGCAACCAATCCACTGTCCACGCACAAACAGACTCCGCCCATAAAATTTCACCCAAAAAAACAAAAAGGCACGCCATGAAAACCATTGCAGTCATCAACCAAAAAGGCGGCGTAGGCAAAAGCACCACAGCCCTTGCCCTTGGCGCAGGCCTCAAGCTTCGCGGCCACTCCGTCCTTTTCATCGACCTCGATGCCCAAGGCAATCTCAGCTTTGTCGTGGGCGCGGACACCCAACGGCTCAACATCCTCGCTGTGCTCCAAGACCCCAGCACTGCCGCGGACCACATCCAACACACGCCTCAAGGTGACATTATCGCCTCATCACCTGCCCTCGTTGGTGCCGACACCGTCATCACCCAAACTGGCAAGGAATACCGCCTCAGTGAAGCCCTCGAGCTCCTCGCACAAAGCCTTGCCTCCTTTCCTAATCCTGCCCCTTCCAACGCCTCTAGTTCTGACGCCTCCGTTCCTAATTCACCCAGCTCTAACACCGCCCATTCTAACAGCCCCTCTACCCCGATTTCTTCCGCCCACAACGCCCCTACTCCATCGTACGACTACTGCATCATCGACACGCCCCCAGCTCTCGGCATCCTCACCATCAACGCCCTCACCGCCTGCGACGGCGTCATCATCCCAGCTCAAGCCGACATGTTCAGCCTCCAAGGCATCTCGCAGCTCCACGCCACAATCCAAACCGTCAAGAAATACTGCAACCCGTCGCTTGCCATCTACGGTATCGTCCTCACGCGCTACAACTCACGCGCCATCATCAGTCGCGACGTCGCCGACATGATCCAGCAAACCGCCGGCCAGCTGTCCACCAAGCTCTACGCCGCCAAAATCCGTGAGTGCACCGCCATCAAAGAAGCGCAAGCAACCCGTCAGTCCATCTTCGACTACGCGCCCAAGTCCAACGCCTGCGTCGATTATGGTGATTTATTGGATGAGTTTTTAGGGTAGGACAAGCTGGGGGAGGCGGTAAAGGATGAAGTTCAGCGTGGCTGTTATATGTCTTTGTTGAACTGAACACGCATGGCTCCGTATGAAGTTTGCGGACAAGATTAGAGTAAAAAATACCCTGCCTTTAGCCCCCTAATGAATGTCAAAAAATCCAATTCACACAATTTACCCTATTATATAAGGACTAGTCATGGGCCCTAAAAAATCATTCAATGCCGATATCGCTAACGCCCTGAACCCTGCACTTCAGTTCATCTCCATGCCTGATGTCCAAGAAGTGGCCCCAGAAGTGACTCCAAACGTTGGGCACAGTGTTGGGCACAACGTCGGGCACAATGTCGCGTACAATGACATGAAAACCACCTCGCAAACTGACACAAACACTATCCCACAAACAGACGATAATCAGCCTAAAATCCAAGCCGCACAAAGCCAAAATCCCGAGGGTAAAAGCACCCCTAAAAGTGCAAATAAATCCAAGTCAATCTCCACCCATAAAGCTGTCTACGTCGAAACAAAAAGCAAGCGTGTACAGCTACTCATCAAGCCATCTCTCCATGCCCAACTTAAGAAAATGGCGTCAAAAAAGAAAACAAGTTTTAATGATTTGGTGCATACTATTTTAGAAAATAGTTTTCAGAATGATGATTAAATAGTTATTATATAAAGAGTTTACTGTGTGTATGTGTATACATCTATACACATACACATGACTGTATACACATATTGAGGCCAAATACTCTTTTACATGCTTTTTATACACATACACATGTGTGTATACACATAGTACGGCCTCACCCTGCCTCTTCATATACATTCATACACATACACATGTGTGTATACACACGTACACAAAAAAACTCCTAGTATTTTCAGTCAATGAGATGCACTCGGCTTCGCTGTCGCTCCCAGAACAGAAGACGAAAAGGCATACTCCCTCCGTCTCGCTTCGCTCGACACCTCCCTCCAAGAGGGAGGCTTAAGAGTCCAACGGCATCATTCATTTCTTATTATATCACAAGTCTTAACACGAAGATTTTCATAGCGAGTCCCGCCACGATGAGCGAGACTTGCCTACCATACGAGGGGCGAGCCGCCAAACTACATCACTGGGGGCGAGCCTCCAAAGCCTCCCTCTTGGAGGGAGGTGGGCCTGTGTAGAAGCCGTTAGGCGAGCGCAGCGAGTCTTACGGATTCTAGCAGGGTCGGAGGGAAC
>JAWXUA010000050.1:0-16503 GCA_044433065.1 Pseudomonadota bacterium | reverse complement strand
CATCGTTTTCAAAAAAGGCTCGGCCAGCTTTCCCCGAAAGAGTACCGGGAAAAACTGGCCGCGTAATTACAGATAGGGGGGGGGACTTTTTACTCTGTCTACTTGACGGGGAGCAGATCAACTCACTGACAATGCATCTTAAAACTCCCTCTTCAAATCGCTTGCGATAAATCGGGTGAAAGCTCAGATTTTTCGTGCTAGCTAGGCAAAAAAGGCTCTTGAGTAAGCGGAAGCGAACTCAAGAGCCTTTTTTAACAACGCTAGCGCGGAAAAGATGACTTTTGCCCGATTTGAGCAGCCTTTAAAAAATTCCACTCTCCTCAACAAACTTCATCCAACGACCGCACCTATAAAAGGGTTCTTAGGGCCTAAGCCCTAAGCGGGGTGGAGGGGCAGAGCCCCCCTCTTACTCCCCCTAACATACTAATTCACCACAACATCGCTATCGACATTGCACAAAGTCCTGTACAGCGGCTCATCACTGGGCGCAACATGAAAGAGCTGCTCAGCACTGGTGCCGAGCGCCACAGGCAAAACGTCGTCGATGTGGTCAACAAAGATGACAGTAAGCCCTTTAAGGATTTCCACAGGGACTTCCTTGAGATCCTTTTCATTCTCGCGTGGTGCGAGCACTGTGGTGATGCGACCACGGTGCGCAGCGAGGAGCTTTTCGCGCAGCCCACCAATAGGCAGGACGCGCCCACGGAGCGTAATTTCACCGGTCATGGCAATGTCGTTGCGCACGGGAATACCGAGGAGCGCAGACACCATGGACGTGGCAAGAGTGATGCCAGCGGACGGGCCATCCTTGGGCGTAGCACCTTCTGGCACGTGCACATGGATATCGATGGCCTTATAAAAATCTGGACGCAAGTTGAAGGACGCGGAACGCGAACGAATGTAGGAGAATGCAGCTTTGGCAGACTCGGTCATGACATCGCCAAGCTTGCCAGTGAGCTGAACGTGGCCACTACCAGACATGATGGCTGTTTCCACCATGAGCATTTCGCCACCCATTTCGGTCCAAGCAAGACCTGTGGTGACACCTATTTGCGGCTTAGCTTCGCACTCTTCATGACGGTACTTTTTGATACCGAGCATGGTGGGCAGCTGCTGACAGGTGACAGTTTGGACCTTGTTCTGGTTGCCGGCTTTCACGACATTCATGGCAAGCTTACGGCACACAGTGCCAATTTCGCGCTCAAGGTTACGGACGCCAGCTTCACGGGTGTAGCTGCGGATAACTTCGAGAATAGTGTTGTCCGAGATTTTCACTTTAGCAGCATCAAGGCCATGGGCTTCGATTTGCTTTGGAAGGAGATACTCACGGGCAATACGACGCTTTTCGGTTTCGAGATAGCCAGCGATATGGATGATTTCCATACGGTCTTGGAGCGGCGCTGGGATACCTTGGAGGCTGTTGGCTGTGGTGATGAAAAAGATTTGCGACAGGTCGTAGTCGAGGTCGAGGTAATGGTCACCGAAAGTATAATTTTGTTCGGGATCAAGAACTTCGAGCAGCGCAGAAGATGGATCGCCACGCATGTCGGAACTCATCTTATCTATTTCATCGAGACAGAAGAGCGGATTATTGTGCTCAACACGCTTTAATGATTGCAGAATTTTACCAGGGAGCGCGCCTATATAGGTGCGACGGTGGCCACGGATTTCCGCTTCATCACGCACACCACCAAGAGACAGACGCACATATTCGCGGCCAGTTGCTTTGGCAACAGAGCGTGCGAGAGACGTTTTGCCTACACCAGGAGGGCCCACAAGGCACAGGATGGGGCCTTTGAGCTTACCCACAAGCTTTTGCACAGCGAGGTATTCGAGGATACGCTCTTTGGGCTTTTCAAGACCATAGTGATCTGTATCGAGGATAGCGCGAGCCTCTTCGATGTCGAGATCTGTGGATTGCAGTGCATTCCATGGCAGGTCCAAAATCCAGTCCATGTAATTGCGCACGACAGTGTACTCTGCTGAGGACGGCGGCATCTGGCGCAATTTTTTCAGCTCACGAATAGCACGGACACGCGCATGTTCTGGCATATCTTTGGCATCGAGACGCTCTTGCAATTCATTGAGCTCGACTTGGGGATCTTCTTCGCGTCCAAGCTCTTTGTGAATTGCTTTGATTTTTTCGGTCAAATAGTATTCGTGCTGATTGCGTTCCATTTGATCTTTGACGCGGCTCTTGATGTTTTTTTCAAGGGTCGAGACTTCGAGTTCACTTTGGAGCAATGCGAAGACTTTTTCGAGCCGCTCAAAAGGGTTTGCGGCTTCGAGCACATCTTGTTTGCGGCGATAATCCACACGCAAATGCGGCACAATAGCATCAGCAAGGCGAGCTCCATCTCTGACACCAGCGATGGCTTGCACAGTTTCTTGAGCGAGCTTTTTATTTATTTTATTATATTCTTCAAAGGCATCTTGCACAGAGCGCACAAGGGCTTCAAGGTCAGCACCTGTAACACGGTCCTCTTCGAGCTCTTCATCATCAAAGAGAGGATCACTATCTTCGAGCCTTTGGACAAAGACGCGCGTAAATGGCGTATGCTCATCATGAAAAAGGATGCTTGTACGTCGAGCACGATGCAAGCCTTCGAACAGCACTTTGATGGTGCCATCTGGAAGGCGTAAAAGCTGTAAGATTTTGCAGACGGTGCCGACTTCAAAGAGGTCCTCTGATTCTGGGTTTTCTTGTTCGGATTGACGTTGAGCTACGAGAAATATTTTTTTGCCATAGTCAGCCAAAGAGACTTCGATGGCCTTAACGGACGCAGGACGACCAACAAAGAGCGGCACAACGGACCTTGGGAAAACGACAACTTCGCGAAGCGACATGAGCGGCAGTTCAACGCCAATAGCGTTTTCATAAAACCGGCTTTCATTCTCAGACATGAAAAACTCCTTATATACCAAATGCAAAGCGCATTACTAGCAGGGAAATAGTGCCCTAAAACAGCGTAAGCCTAAGAAAGTACTATGGAGGTAACGGCAAAAAATCTGCGTTACAGTGATATAAAGTAACGCGCTATGGGCTCATGTCAACAGACAGGGGCCTGAAATGCGTATGCGGAACGAAAAAGCGAGATATTTTGCGTCACAATGTGGGCTATTTCACGAAAAATCCTACACTTTGAGCTATAATGGCACATGTAGGATAAAAAAACAATTGTCTACAACGTGTATAAAATGCATCACGCAGTTGTGTTAAGGAGTAGAATTACTGTTCACTATTCACAATAAATTGCGATAAACGTCTTGTCTGGTCTAAAACAAAGGCACGTTGCTCTTCATTAAGTTCTAGTAAAATATCTTCCATCATAGATGCAGAAGACCGCACAGACTGTTCTGGCGGCATAAACAAATCAATAACGCGACACTGCAACGCATCTGCAAAAAGCTGTAGGCGTTCAAATTTTGGTGCAATTTTCCCTTGTTCCATACGTGATAGAGACTGTTGTCCTATGTCTACCATTTCTGCTAATTTTTCTTGTGATAAACCCAGCATCTTACGTCGATTATATATCGCCTGACCTACTCTTTCCTTCAGTGCATTGAGCTTTGTACCCACAACAACCTCCTCATTTGAATTGCACTTTACGTACTCAAAGGCGTATTGACATAGTATAAAAAGCGTTATTACAAGCATGAAAAGCGTAAATAGCATGATACATATGCAACAATAAAGACGAGCTTGCTATAACCATAGAAATAAATAGAATAACACTATTTTTATAACGTCTATACTCTTGTGGGAAAATAATTGATGTATATCTTTTTTTGTGCATATGGGGCAGTACCAAACGAAGCACCATGAAGCACACTATGTAGCACAGCATGAAACAAGCATGAAATAAACATGAACACCATTTTTTCTACAGATACAGTACGTATATAATGATGCAAAAGGCCCATAAAGCAATTTGGACTTTGATTATCCAATTTCAAAAATAGCATTGACACCACATAGAGCCAGTGAGTGCTCTCTCCAAAGGTTATGACACACAGAGAAATATTTGAACAATCAAACAATTTCGTAAGCACGAAGGAAGGGATTTCTATGTCTCAATCACGTAATGCCGTGAGCAACTTGGTTGCTCGGTATAAAGCTGTTTTGAAAAACTGTCACATTCTTAACACAATCGCAGCCGCAGCCCTCGCAGGCGCTGTCGTAGTTGGTTCCGCTGGCATGGCTATGGCGGATGATGAAATTGTTGCTGATGCTACTCCTAGTGAAGTAACACTAACCAAAGATTATACGACCTCTCCTGGTGCGGGTAACGACTTCATTACAGCTTCAGAGGGCGCTACTGAATTAGTGGATTGGGAAACAGCTGTTAACACATCTAGCTCTAATGCATTAAAAGCCCTCTACCTTATGAATGGTTTCGGTTCATACACCATCACTGGTGAAGATACCGTTGTCACCACGAAGGGTACATTTAGCTTAAATGACAATGCTACCATCACTGGTGGCGGTACCTTGGATGTTTACGGTTACCTTACCCAAACAGCAGGTTACACCCACGATATCTCTGATATTAATGTTGTTATTAGTACTTATGACTTTCCAGAAGCCGGTGAGACTACTGGCTACACAGCAGGCAAACTCGTTCTTGGCGATGAGTTGACCGTTGGTAACGTAACCTTCAATGACGGCACTGGCATCTACTTATATGACGATAGCACAATTGACCATAATGACAAATGGCTTTTCATTGCTGATGATAAAGTTGTGACCTTTAATGGCACAACCATCATTAGTGGCGCCGATGGTCAATCCATGACCTTTGATGCTAACGGTGATGATTCAACTGGTTACGTTCTTGTTAACGGTGAGCTGACTTCTAATAGCCAGATATCCCTCAAAGCAGACGTCGTAATTGCTGAAGACGCAACATTCACTGTCAACAATAAGCTTACCATTGACTACCCACAAACCATTTCTGGTGGTGGCGACCTTGTTGTAAATGGTTACCTCACTCAGACTCAGGCAGGCTCTGACATCTCTGGCGTTGATGTTACCATCAACAAGTATGAATTTGCCACCGACAAAATCGAAGGCGAACTCGTTCTTGGTAACAGCTTGACCGTTGGTAATGTCAACTTTACTGACGGCACTGGTATTTATTTGTATATTGGTTCTGATGGTATAACTGAGGATACAGGTAAAGTCCTTACCATCGTTGACGGTGGCGTTGTTTCCTTTGCTGACAACACCTACATTCAGGGTGGTGCCGATGTCACCAACCTCAGCATCGAAGGTGCAGGCACCATCAGCATTGCTGAAGAGGGCACCCTTACCTCTGACGTCAAGATTATCTTGGACGACGCAACCAAGTTCACCGGTGGCGGCACGTTGGTAATGAGCGACGCAGTCCTCACCCAGACCGCAACAGGTTCTAACCTCTCTGGTGTTATTCTTGATATTACGACTACTGATGCAGCCGATGCATCCGCTGGCATCGCTTTGGGCAACAGCTTGACCGTTGGTGACGTAAACTTCAGCGGTGACGGCACGAACTACATCGCTTTGTACACCAATGCTGATGAGACCGACAACGATGGTAACGCATACGCTAGCAACGCAGCTAAACCCTTTACGTTACTGGTGACTTGTCCTTTGACGATGAAAGCCTCATTGCTCAGTCTAGCAAAGGTTCTAGCGACACAGGTGCTTCCCTCCTCATCACGGGTACTGGCTCTGCTACTGTTGAAGACGGTGGCACGCTCACCATTGGTGATACCACTGGCGACGTTGCTGTTACCATCGAGCTTGCTACCACCAACGATGGTACAATCACCGTTACTGGCGGCAGCACCCTCGTCTTGAACAACCTCACCAACAACGGTATTCTCTCCGTAACTGAAGACGACGCTACCCTCGTTATCATGAACGGCTTGACTGTTCCTAACTACGTTGCTGAGACCACCTACTGCCAATTCACCGCCGGTACTGTTGTTGTCTTGGGCGATGGCCTTAACTTGTCTGGCTTGGGTGCTACCAATGTTGCTAACCTCTTGAGCGACAGCAATACCACTAGCCTCGGCATGGGCTCCGACCTCGTCACCACGTACATCACGTTTGACATTGAAGGTGATGACGCAGTTGCAGACCTCACCTTGTCTAACGGTGCATCTACCACCATCCTTGGTAACGGCACTGCATTCACCAACTACACTGGTGAGTTGGAGATTAGCGGCGAAAGCACCGTCTTGAACCTTGGTATGTCTGCTGACGACGATTACTTCTCCTACGTTGGTTCCTCCTACACCCAAGGTGGTACTTTCGACGGTACTGTGACCGTTGGAACCTCTGGCACCTTGAACGTCAATGCCGGTACATGGACCCTTGGTGGTTTGAGTGTAACCGGTACTGCAGACATTAACAGCACCCTCATCATTTCTGGTACTGACGCTGCTATTACCGAAACCGCCGCTTCTTTGGCCATTACTGGTACCTTCACCGTCAACGATGGTGGTATCTTGCAAGTAAGCGACAAGGTTTTGGAAGTTGCTATTGCTACTACCGATGATGACAGTGTTGTTGTTGCTGACACCGATGTTGCTACTGACCTTCAGGGCACAATCACCTTTGATGGTGGTACGCTCCTCATTGATGGTACTGGCTACACCACTACCGACCTCACGGCTATCCTTGACAGCATTGAAAAGGACGACAGCGGTTCCGACGGCTACGTTGGTCTGACCGGCACTATTAACTTTGATGCAACGACTGAGCTCACCGACGGCTATGTAAACGCAGCCGCAGCCGATGGTTTGAACATCGCCAACCAAGAAGGCGATTTGAGCAAGGTTTATGCTGACGGCGACACCGAGCTTACCGCTAGCTTTACCGCAACCGGTATTGTGTCTGGTGCTGACGCATTGACAATCACTGGCTCCACCATCACCTTGCAAAGCGATGCTAACACCAACGCTATCGCAACTGCTTCTGGCGAAAAGGTTGACTTGACCTTGGGCAGCAGCAGCACGACCACAAGCTTGAGCATTGAAGGTCTCGCAGACTTGAACTCCTTGACTGTTGATAGTAGCGCAACTACCGTATCCATCAACGTTGGTTCTTCCTCCGCTGCTGGTATCCTCAAGGCTTCAGACGTTAGCTTGAATGGTGCAAGCCTGTTCCTTGACCCAGTTTGGGAAGACGGTAGCACCATCAGCTCCGCATCTAAGGCTGGTTTGGTATTTGACAGCAACGTTGACGGTCTCATCACTGTTGGCCAGAACTCCTACCTTGTTTTGGGCTCTACCGACACCGACGCTGCTGAAGAAGCCTTCAATAGCTTTGGCCTCACTTGGGATGAAGACGGCATCACCGCTGCCTTGTTCATCTCTGGTGCACAGACTGTTTTGGACACTGAGAGCTCCGGTACCACTGGTGGCATCACCATCGATGGTGCTATTAACACTGATAACTATGATTCTAGCTCTTCTGTCGCCTCTGGTACTGTCAGCTTCGCCGCAGGTTCCGCACTTATTGTTGACGCAGGTAGCCTCGAGGGCGCCACTGCTTTGACCGCTACTACCATCGACGTTGACGCAGGTTCACAACTGCTCATCGTAGCTACGGACTTGACGCTTGATGAAAATGACGAAGCTAAAGTGAACATCGCTACTGCAACCACCACCCTCACTGTTGAGAGTGGCGCATGGGGCTATAATGATACCGAAGGGACCAGCACCATTGCTGTGGACTCTGTTCTCTTGGAAGTATCGACTGATTACGCAGGTTCCGGAACAAGCTACGCAGTCACCGTCTCTAAGGTTGATGCTGCAGACATCTTCACAGACATGGACGGCGACCTTGCTAGCCACTTGGATGGCTACGCACCAGGTGCCAACAACTTCATCGACAAGGCTGTAGCTCTTGATGCTGAAAACGCTAAGATTGGCAAGTCCATCGAAGGCGCAGCAAAGATTGGCCATGCAGGTGGCATCGGCGCTGGTTTGGCTAACGTCAACATCGCTGGTACCAACAACGTCAACGCTCGTCTTGGTGACTCCGTTGCCTTCAACGACAAAGACACCAGCAACATGCTTGCTATGAATGGCGATGGTGCTGTTGTTCCTATGAACGGTGCACAAGCTGGTCTCGGCGTTTGGTTCATGCCTATGTACAAGCACACCAATGCTAGTGGCTTCGAATCCGGTGACTACGATTACGGCTTCAGCACCGACTTGTACGGCGCTACCCTTGGTGCGGACTACACCTTTGCTAGCTCCCTCCGCCTCGGTTTGGCCTTGAACGTTGGTACTGGTGAATCCGACAGCACTGGCGACTTCGATAACACCGAAAACGATTTCGACTACGTCGGTATCACTGCATACGCTGGCATGAGCCTTGGCAACATTGGCCTCTATGCAGATATGGGCTACACCGCTAGCTCCAACGACATTACCCAAAAGAATGCCGCTGGTACGCTTACCGCTGATGCAGACGCTGACTTGTTCAGCATCGGTGTTAAGGCTGACTACAAAGTCGCTCTTAACAACTTCAACGTTACTCCTTACGCTGGTGCTCGCTTGAACTACTACGAAATCGATGGCTTCAACACCAAGTACTATGGTGAAAGCGTTGTTTCTACTGACTCTAGCGACTACACCATCATCGAATTCCCTATCGGCCTTACCTTCGACACCACCATGGAAGCTGCTGGCTGGGATATCACGCCTAACGCTACTCTTGGTGTCAAGTTTGCCGCTGGCGACCTCGACCATGATCAACGCGTAAGCTTCAACGGCCTTGCTGGTAGCGCTACCGTTTCCAGTGAAGTTGCTGACGCTGTGACTTTCCAAGGTGGTCTTGGCATCGGTGCTGCTAAGGATGCGTACAGCATCGACTTTGGCTACACCCTTGACCTCTCCGACAACATGGAAAGCCATGGTTTCAATCTTAATCTCCGCTACGAATTCTAGGGTACGTCTGCAAACTGCTTCTTTTGCTTTCTGGCTTCGTTAGACTCGTATTTTACTCCGGTTACGTATGTCCATATACGCGCCCTTCGTAAAACACTTCGTCTGCCTCGCCAGAAAAGCAAAATAATCGAGTTTACAAACTCACCCAAAGCTAGCTTGATTTAGGGAATAAAATCCTAATAAATCAAAAGCTTGACATCCATACGAAGTCCTTCGTAGCTGTGTCATGACCTAAAGGCCACCGCGTAACAACGGTGGCCTTTTTGTATGCTAAGCCCGTGCCCTTTTGTCATAAGGCCAAAAAAAAGGAGGAACACATGTCCCTCCTTTATGCTGTACTCTGTAGCTACTTACATTTGCTCAAGAGCATCAAAGACTATATCCAAAGCCGCTGCATCTGGTTCAGCCCCAAGCATAGCCATGACGCCAAGACCTTCCAGTGCGTCGTGGGCCTCCTCTTCGTCCATAGCTGAAACCACAGCTGTGTTCACCATGGCGTTGGCCATGAGAATGGACATGAGGGCCGCGCGGCTTTCTTGCAGATTTGCAGCTGCATCAGCACTGAAAAGGGACACCGCATCCATGATGACCAGACGTGGTGCCGACTCACGGATAGCAGCAACAGCCGCATCCATGCTCGCAACTATGCATGGCTCGCAATCCTTAGCGGCAAATGCTGTAGCAAAGCCTTGCCACAGATTTTCACGCTGAGAAATAATCAACGCCTTCATGATTTAGTGACCGCCACCACAGGTGTTCTCGGTGGAAAATGGCTGCAACAAGCCTGCAAGGTATGCTTCAACAGCCTTGCCGATGGTCGCTGCGCCGCCTGCAAAATACACTGCTACGCCAACTTGTTGGAAGCCCATAAGTGGACGGAAGCCCATGCCGCCTGCAAGCAATACCTGCACGCCGTTGGCTGCAAGGTGTTGTACTGGTGCCATGCAGCCGCCTTGCACGTGAGGAACTGTGCCCAGCGTGCCCACTGCTGTGATGTTCTTGTCTGCGTCAACGTCAACGATGGTGTACACGTCGCAATGGCCAAAGTGCATGCCCATAGCTGCGTCCATACCACCTGGGTTACTTGAAGGAATAGCAATTCTTACAGCGCTCATGATAGAAGCTCCTTAATTTTCTGTATAAACAGATGTTTTGATTGATGAAAATATAATAACCTTGGGACCAACAACAGTCAGAAGGTTGAGAAACCAAAAGTTTGGTAAAGCTCAACTATAAGCTTTTCAAGCTAATAGGCCGCGCCTTTTTCGCCGCATCATCAGCTTTCGCAGACTCTGCCTTGGCCATAATCTTGCCCCACGCACTTCGCACCAAGTCCGCCGCCTCAGACTGAAGCTCGGTCAAAGCCTTGCGCTGCATCATGGCCTCGTACACATCATGGCAAAATGGAATTTCTGCCACAATGTCATAGCCGCGGCTCGCGCAAAATTCGCGGATGCTTGCGCATTCAGCTTCGTTGAGCGTCGCCTTGTTGATGACCACGTTCACAGGAATGCGGAAATGGTCACATAAGTCTGCTACGCGCGTAAAGTCATGGCGGCCCGATGGCGTTGGCTCCACCACGGCCACAGCAAGCCGTGCACCTGCTAATGAGCTGATGACTGGGCAACCGATACCTGGGGATCCGTCGCACAGGATGAAGTCAAGACCGCTAGCCTTGGCGCGCTCTTTGGCCTTGAGCTTTAAGAGCGACACGAGGCGACCAGAATTTTCTTCACCAGGGAAAAGCTGCGCGTGGATCATGGGACCGAAGCGGCTTTCGCTTTCGTACCAGTCGCCACAATGCTTGTTGTGCATGCAGATTGCCGACGCTTGGGACGTAGATATGGCTTGCGCTTGGGGCGTAGATATGGCTGCCGATTGGGGCATCGATATGGCTGACGCTTGGGGCGTAGATATGGCCGACGCTTGGCCACCACCAGATGACATGGGGCACATGGCCTCGCATACGCCGCAGCCCTCACAACGCAATGGGTCCACTGTATACGCGCCACCCTTCAAGTTGATTGCGTCGAACTTGCAATGCGCCATGCATACGCCGCACGACAAGCAAAAATCTTCATTGATTGCGGCCTCTTGACCAGAAATAAAGTCATATTTTTCATGCACCTGCGGCCCACAAATAATATGCATATCTGGTGCGTCCACATCAAGATCGCAAATGATGCCGTTGTCCATGAGGTGCGCAAATGCTGAGCACACCGTGGTTTTGCCCGTGCCGCCCTTGCCGCTGATGACGACTATTTCGTACATGGGCATACCTCGCAATGCTTACAATCTGCAATGGTATCAAGACCTTGCACTGTATCGCGCAAGTCCTCAAAACGACCACGCCATACGTCCGACAAGGTCACAAGCAGCTGGCCCTTGGCGTAATGTTCTGCTGCCTGACGGTCAAAAGGAAGCTCGGCCAACAGCGGTATATCATGCTCAGCGCAATAGTCGCGCAATGCCTGATCTCCTGCTTCATTGCCCTCAATGCCAGATCTATTCATGACCACAGCAATTTTTTTATTCAACGGAATAAAGGCTTTATGTGCAAGCATGAAATCATGGAAGCCAAAAGGCGTCGGCTCTGCGGCCAAAATAATGAGGTCCACATCGCGCACCGTGGTCATGGCTGGACAGCTGACACCTGGGGGCGCGTCCATAATGACATCAAAGTGTGCAATGGCATCAGCTTCGTGATTTTGTGCAACCATGGCATCAATGGCACCCTGAAGCGCACGCAATTGGGGCGGCGTCATGGCTTCGCCAATGCGTGCCTTGCCCATGATGAAGGCTTGCGGCTCGCTAAGGCTATGGCTTTGGACCGTACCACGCTCCAAAACGCCAAGCTCACGCTGACCATGGCTCAACGCGCCATCTTCTGGACACACTGCAAAGCAGCCGCCGCAACCATGGCACATATCAGGGAAAACCATGATTTTCTTGCCAAGCTTGCTAATGGCCTTGAAGCGACACAGGCTCGTACATGCGCCGCACACCGTGCAATGCTCTGCGTGCAGCACCGGCACATCCAAATAAATTGGCTCGGTGCTCGCAATATGAGGCGCAAGAAAAAGATGCGCGTTGGGTGCTTCCACGTCAGCATCCGCCACGACGCATGCCCTATTCCACACTGCGGCCAAGGACGCTGTGATGGTGGTCTTGCCCGCGCCGCCCTTTCCGCTCACAACAGCAATACGCATGGTGCCGCCTACTTATTGGATTCAGTAGCGTAAACGAGCTTGCCTGCGCGGAATTGCTCAAGGGCTTCACCTGTGGTAACACCTTGAACATCTTGACAAATTTTAATTTCTGCAGCCTCAAGAGCTTGGAATGCCTTAGGACCTACATAGCCGCTGATCACAACGCTGACGCCGAGGTCCGCAAGGCGCGATGCTGTTTCAATGCCAGCACCCTGAGACATGACTTGCGCTGCACCGTTATCAACATAGCTGACTTCGTCGGTATCCATATTCACCACAATAAAACCACCTGCACGGCCAAAACGTGGGTCAACCCAGTCACCTAAGGTTGGTCCGTCACTGGAAATAGCGATAATAGGCATGGTCTTTGCTCCTTGTTTTGTTCCCGTCGTATGGGCATATTTTTTTTGAGGGATATATTTTTTTTGGGAGATATATTTTTTCTGCTGTACCTTGGTATCCACCGAAGATACTTCATCTTTTTCTTTCATACCAAGAAATTTTGGGCATGCACTGTGACAATGAGGACCGCATGCCGTAGCGCCGTCGCATACGGAATAATCGCCGCCCTCAATGCGCAAATGCTTGCCATGCACAAGAACATCGGCAATTTTACGCCGTGCACTATTATACATGGCCTGCACCGTTGTCCTAGCTATGTGCATCTTCTCAGCGCACCCTTCTTGCGTCATGTTCTCAAGGTCAATGAGACGGATAGCCTCATATTCATCAACCAAAAGGATGACACAATCACTGGTAGCTTGCGCTCTCTTGCAGTGCTGACCTTCATGCCAAACAATATTTTGCGAACATGCACCACGGTCCGCGCTCTCAGGTGCTACGGCAGGCGCAACACTTGAGTCATTGGGCTCAATAGGAGGCTCGGCCATCGCCTGACATTGCACGTCAAGCTGATACACCTTTTGACCGACAATAGGGCCAAAAAAAATGGTATCAGGGATTTTGCAAACTTTTCTGCATTTTCGTGGCCGTGGCATGGCTGCTCCTACAGTTTCTGACATATGTCATTTTCTAAAAGCAGTCATGCGCTTGTTTGTGTCATATGTCAATAACTGTTTTGGGATAATGTGAGGGCAAGGGGATACTTGTTCAGAGAGACTGGACAAAAAGCAAAAAGCCGCCATAAGAAGCCTAAGACTTCCTATGACGGCCTAAAAAGGTCGTAAGAGCTAAAAAACTACTTCACAGTCAAACGCAAGAAACGCTTTTTACCGAGTTTCACAACGTATTCACCAGCAGCAACTGGTGCAAGAGCATCATCCCAGCGTTGGCCATCAAGAGAAAGCGCACCCTCTTTAATGAGACGCTTCGCTTCACCGCGGGACTTCACGAGGCCAGAAGCTTCGAGGAAAATAGGTGGAATGCTGTCGTCACCCATAGCGCACGTGTACGTTGGCGCATCATCTGGCACGCCGCCACCAGCGAACACAGCGTTGAAACCTTGTTGTGCTTCGGCTGCTTGGGCTTCACCATGGTAGCGAGCAACGATTTCAAAAGCGAACTCTTCTTTAACCTTCTTTGGGTGTGCTTCGCCACTTTCCACTTGTTGGCGGAGAGCTGCGATTTCCTCAAGAGTGCGACTAGAAAGAAGTTCAAAATAGCGCCACATAAGTTCATCGGAAATGGACATGGTCTTGCCAAACATATCAGATGCTGGCTCATCAATGCCAATGTAGTTGCCAAGAGACTTGGACATTTTCTTAACGCCATCAAGGCCTTCAAGAATTGGCATGGTGAGAATGCACTGTGGCTCTTGACCATATTGGCTTTGCAAGGTGCGGCCCACAAGAAGATTGAACTTCTGGTCCGTACCGCCAAGCTCCACGTCAGACTTCAAAGCTACAGAGTCATAACCCTGAGTCAGCGGATACATGAACTCATGGATGGCAATGGAACGGCCTTCTTTGTAACGCTTTTCAAAGTCGTCGCGCTCCATCATGCGAGCAACGGTATAACGCGATGCAAGGCGAATGAAATCCGCTGCACTGAACTTATCCATCCAGTGGGAATTGAACTCCACTGTGGTTTTTTCAGGATCCAAAATTTTAAAGACTTGCTTTTTATATGTTTCTGCATTGGCAAGGACTTGTTCGCGGGTCAGCGGTGGACGGGTATCTGAGCGGCCAGAAGGGTCACCGATGCTGCCTGTGAAGTCACCAATAAGGAAAATAACGTTGTGGCCAAGTTCTTGGAAGTGGCGCATCTTGTGCAAAACAACTGTGTGGCCAAGGTGCAGGTCTGGAGCTGTTGGGTCCATGCCAAGCTTGATAGTTAAAGGATTGCCGCGAGCAATCTTCTTGCGCAATTCACCTTCATCAATGAGCTCAGCGCAACCACGCTTGATATGCTCAATTTGCTTATTAATTTCTGGGGTATGCAAGTCTGGCTTGTTTTCAGCAGTTTTTTGATCGCTCATAAAAAATTCCTTTATATACTGTTCATGCGAACGTTTAGGCGAAAAGATGCGGCGTGAGGATAGCTATACTTCCCACGCAAGTCAAACACATTACAGTTTTATACATTCAAAGCAGCAGGCGGACAGGCTACACGAATAAGCTCGATGCTACGCGCCATGCCTGTGGCTTCGTCGATGTCCATGGCAACGCCGTTAAGGGAGCCACGGCCATTTTCAGGCTTAAATTTTTGTGGCACGTGGGTCAGGAATTTATTGATAATGACGGTCTTATCCATGCCAAGCACAGAGGCTTCGGCACCGCACATGCCAGCGTCAGTGAGGTACGCTGTACCCTTATCAAGAAGCATAGCGTCTGCTGTTTGCACATGGGTGTGCGTGCCGACAACAGCAGACACGCGACCATCAAGGTACCAGCCAAGGGCTTTCTTTTCACTGCTAGCTTCTGCGTGAAAATCCACGAAACGGACTTTCACTGAGTCCGGAATGGTTGCGAGTAGCTCATCGGCCTTGCGAAATGGGCAATCAAGAGAGTTCATATAGGTGCGACCCATAAGATTGATCACGGCAATCTGCACACCAGCAATGTCATATATCCCAAGACCACGGCCAACAGCGCCGCTGACAGTCGCACCTTCAACGCCATAAGCATTGGTGATTTCAGGAAAATTAGCAGGACGTAAAAGGCGACTTTCACGTTGTAGGGCTGAATAAATATCCTTATGCTTCCAGATATGGTTGCCTGTGGTGAGAACATCAATGCCAAGATTGAGGAGCTCGCGGCATGTTTCAGCTGTAATGCCTATGCCGCCAGATGCGTTCTCACCATTGGCTATAACAAAATCTGCGCCATATTCTTGACGCAAGCGAGGCAAGTGTTCTTTCAAAGCAAGGCGCCCAGGTTTTCCCACAATATCACCAAAAAAAAGCATTCGCATAAACATCAACTCCATTCAATCCAAACTGGCACCAAATTAGCGTACTCGCTCCACGGTCAATTCACAGCAAAAGCTCTCTCTAACCACGAAGCCAGTTCTTCATACCTTGACCGTGGCCCAACAGCAAGCCTTGTCTGTGGGACATCATCCCAAGCCCAAAATAAAGCCATCAAGTAAAAAGGAAAAAGCGTTGACAGAATTTTCATGAAAACGTATTCCGGTAACACGTAAATTATAAATCGTGTTACTTAAAAATCAGGAGTCATCATGCGTAAGACAGTATTAACACTCGCCACAGCAGCCCTCCTTTCTTTGCCAAGCTTCACCATGGCCCATGAAACAGCCATCGTGCCACAAGTTGAAGGACCTTATATCACAGGACAAACGGTCCCCTTCACCATGATTGCCAGCCACTCTTTCCCAGCCAGTGATGAACTTGAAGCAGCCGAAAGCATGGCCGCAAGCTTTGACGGTACGGACCTTGCTTTGATCCCCAACGAAGCCATCCTCGCCTACGAAGGAACTGCAACGCTGAGCAAATCTGGTGCTGCCATCATCCGTGGTCACCGTCTTGCTGAGCTTTGGAGTAATACGCCACGCGGTTGGCTTAAGGGTGGACGCGACGAACACAAAAATTCGGTGGCTACCTATAAATACGAGAAATTCAGCAAGGCCATTTTACCTGTCGACGGCCAGACCGACGGCTTTGACGCCATCGTTGGTGACAAGCTTGAAATCGTGCCTGTGGACAATATCCTTAACGCCAACGTTGGCGATGAGGTTCGCGTTCAATTCCTTTTCGATGGTAAGCCCATCACCCCAGCTCGCGTCACCGCCACGTATGCAGGTTTCAGCAGTGAACCCAACACGTGGGCTTTCATGACCGAACCATCCGACAACACTGCTCTCATCAAACTGCACCACAACGGTCTCTGGATTGTCCGTATCGAACACACCGACTACGTCGCAACCGACA
>JAWXUA010000049.1:0-16651 GCA_044433065.1 Pseudomonadota bacterium | reverse complement strand
GGGGGAGGGAGAAAACTTTTTCAAAAAAGTTTTCTCCCTCCCCCAACTAATTACAATCTACTACATAAACCGTTGCTCGGTTTTGAGCATATCAATCTCGTTAATCTCGGCGGCTGGGTAGACGACTCGGGTGAGCGTCATGGGTGAGATATAGAGATCGGACCAGTCGAAGATGACGGTGACGGAGTTGTCAGGCTCTACGGTGATGCGGTGCATGAGCTGCCGGATATCGTCGACACGCTCGCCACCACGCTTGGTTTCGCGGGTGAGGAGGTGACTGTCGGCGGCGTCCATGGAGCACCATGCATCAGCGAAGTCCTGACGCTCTGCATCAGTACCAAGAAGTCGGATGGTGTAGGTCTCACTGACAGCTTGGGCATGCTTTTTGGTGGGGATTTGTTCCTCAACAAAGGTGACGTTCATGCCGCGTGGGAGGCGCCCTTGGAGACGTTGACGCACTTCATCGGCGGTGAAACGTTCGCGCAAGATGATGCAGAACCACTCAGCACGGCTAGCCACGCCCACGGGTAGAGCTCGTCCGAAGGAGAGCAGTGGCAGAGGGTGGAAGCCTTGTGAGAAGGTTGGTGGTAAGTTGGCACGGCGGAGCGCGCGTTCAAAGATTGTCTGTAATTCCAACTGACTGAGGAAAACGGACATGCCTTCTTTGGTGTACCAAATGCGGTATTGCGAAGCTTTGTAGATGAGTTCCTTGGAAAGTGCTGGTGGCTTGCTTGAAGTTGCGTCACGGCAAATGAGCATGCCGTACTCGTCTACAGGAGCTGTGTGGGTCTCTTGGTCGCGCTGTGGCAAGTTGAGCTGATTGGTGTAGGTGTCGGAATGCGGCAGTTTTTCAAGACCAGAAGTCTGGCCCTTGATGTCGCAAATACCGCACATATTACACTTTTCATAGCGACAGTCGCCTGTCAGCTTCATGTCGAGAGCGTGCTTGCGTTCGCGTAAAAGGAATTCATTGGAGACGCCGGAGTCAAGGTGGGCCCATGGGAGCACTTCATCAACTTGGCGTTCACAAGTATAGCTGAGCGGGTCCAGATTATGCTCGGCCATGGCCTCAAGCCACGGGTCAAGGCTAAAGCTGTCCATCCAGCTAGTGAAGATGGCACCCTTACGGTAGGCCGTTTCCACAACATCAGCAAGGCGTCGGTCACCGCGAGAGAAAATGCCTTCAAGGTGGCTTGATGCAGGTTCATGCCAGCGTAATTTCATGCATTTTTCAGCGCGCATGGCAGTGCGCAAATAGTTGACGCGATTGGTAATCTCATCCATGGGAATTTGTGCTTCCCACTGGAATGGCGTGTGTGGCTTGGGCACGAAGGGCGATACTGCTGCTGTAATTTGCAGGCGTTTCATACCACGTCCAGCGGCGTCACGGGCCTTGCGGCATAGATCGATGATGGCGTCGAGATCTTCGTAGGTTTCGGTGGGCAAGCCAATCATGAAGTAGAGCTTTACCTGCTGCCAGCCGTGCTCATAGAGCTTGCGGATATGCAAGATGAGCCCTTCTTCGGTCACACCTTTATTGATGACATCGCGCAGACGTTGGCTACCTGCTTCTGGGGCGAGGGTTGCACCAGTGCGACGGATGCCAGCCATACGGTTCATGATTTCGTCGTCAATGGAACCTACGCGCAAGGATGGGAGAGAGACGGAGATTTGTTCTTCACTACAGCGGTCCATGGTTTGCATGAACAGGCCTTTAAGGGCCGAGAAGTCACCGGTGCTGAGGGAGAGGAAGGACACGTCGTCGTAGCCTGTGCGGTCGAGACATTCTTCAAGTAATACTTGAATATCTTCAACTTTACGTTCACGGGCTGGTCGGTATGTCATGCCAGCTTGGCAGAAACGACAGCCACGCGTGCAACCACGTGCAATCTCAAGGGAAAGTCGATTATGCACAGCACCAAAAGGTACAATTTGTGCAGCAGGGTAGCGTGCATCAGCAAGGTTTGCCACAACGCGGCGCACAGCCTTTTGATGGTGTGGATAAAGAGGCTTGGGCGCACTG
Source organism: Pseudomonadota bacterium (assembly GCA_044433065.1). Taxonomy (GTDB): domain Bacteria; phylum Desulfobacterota; class Desulfovibrionia; order Desulfovibrionales; family Desulfovibrionaceae; genus Nitratidesulfovibrio. The sequence continues at coordinate 14,628 of JAWXUA010000049.1, read as the reverse complement.
CCATCTGGCATATCTTCAAAGAACGAAGGGACATAGATGCCCGGAATATGCGAGGCTTCCATGAGGAATTGCGAACGGCTTAAGCCCTCAGCGCGAGCCTTGGCCAGTAAGTTTACAAGCTCAAGCAAAACTTCTTCGCCTTCGCCAAGCATCATGCAATCCATGAACGGTGCCATGGGTTCTGCAGACGTAGCACAGCCGCCACCAGCGCAGATAATGGGCCATGCGTCAAGGTCATCGCCGCGATCTGCAGTACGCAAAGGAATACCTGCTAAATCAAGCATATAAAGCATGTTTGTATAGCAGAGCTCATGGGTGATAGCGAAGCCAAGCATATGCAGTTTGGCAAGCGGTGTATCACTTTCCATGGTGGCAAGGCTTACCTTGTGTTCTTTGAGGATGGCACCAGCGTCACGGCAAGGCGTGAAAACACGCTCGGCCCAGATGTGCTCTTGGTTATTGAGGATGCCGTAAAGAATTTTGTGACCAAGGTAGGACATGCCAACTTCGTACATGTCAGGGAAGGCAAGAGCGCAATGCACAGCCACATCTTGGGAATTTTTATGGATAGAGCCTTCTTCGATACCAATATAACGGCTAGGCTTAGGAAGCAGAGGGAGCAGTTCTCTCATTATGATGCCTTTGGGGATTTGTTTGGGGAAAGCAAGGTCGAGCCAGACACGTCGAGCCAGACAAGTCAAGTTAGGAAGGTCGAGCCAGAAAGGTCAAGCCAGAAAGGTCAAGCCAGAAAGCTTAAGAAAAACAAGTAGGGGAAGGGGAAAACTTGAAAAAGTCCTCACCTTCCCCCACCCTTATTTTACAGGCCCCCCATCTTCTCAGAAAATTTCATAAGCAGATGCTGGGGGATGATGTGGCGAAGTTTACGGCCGCACGATAGAATAGGCAAGTTTTTTATGAGAGCTTGCCGTATGCGGAGGATTGTTCTGCAGAATAAAAGGCTTTGCGAGTTCGCGTGGATATTGCCGAGGGCTACTTATTTTTTGAGTAAGCTTGAAATATCGCTAACCTTGCTGCTACCAGCGCCAGTACGAGATAAATTAAGGCCGCCAAGACCACCACTTGATAAGGTCAAGTTGGAGCACGCCTCAAGATACTTGGTCTTCAAGTCGTCAGGGAACGTTTTGTACTCATACATAACGTGGCGCATTTCAATTTGTGCATGGAAATCTTGCTCAAAAGGATAACCAAAAGGCAAGAGCATCATCTGCATACCTTGTTGGGTTGGCACGGTCTGCAATGCGGCGCATTCCGTGATGTGCTCTGCATTTGCTTCAAATTTACCGATAACAAGATCGCCATTGACCAATTTTACCAAACGAATATCGTAAGCCATAGATTGTGCTCCTTGCAATTTGTGTTGTTATGAAAGTATGTTGCCTTGCTTTTCTTGTCAAGTCTTGACAATAATGTAAATATATGCAGGGCTGCTTTACATAGACTTTCCAAAGCTTTTTGGGATGCTTCGCAAGGCAAATAAACAGCAAATATTGACAATGCCAAGGATAATGAAGCCCGTGGCAAAGCCCACAGTGTCACCACAGTAGCCAAGCATTTGTGGCACGGCCCCAGTGCCGAGGAAGGCAGCTATGGGCAGAGTCAAGGAAAACAGTAAGGGCTGTTCCGCCATGGGAAAAACGATGGCGATAATTTTGAAAATGGATGGGAATGCAATCCCTGTAAAACTTGCTTGCATACAGGTGGCTATAAGAACGATGGTAATGTTGTCACTACTCATCAAGGCAAGGCAGATCCCCTGTAACAACAGATAGATGCGCGCAATGGAAATAGGCGTAAATCTATCAGCTAAAAATCCACCGCAAATGGCCGCCACAGGACATAAAAGACGTGTCATGGAAAGTAAGTGGCTTGCCTTTTCAAGGGATATGCCCAGTTCCGTGGCAAAATAGGCGGGTAAGACACTAAAAGTAGAAAATTCTCCAATGATACCGATAGTAACGAGCATGGTCACAATCCACGTATAGCGATTGCTTAGCAGTCCTTTGCAGCCAGCAAAAGAGGGCTTCATAGCATATTCACGTCCACCGCGTGCCAAGAGTCCGAAGGCTATACCAAGGATGACCATGGCGCCGCCCAAAGCTGCACATACTCCACGCCAATCTGTGTACGCCATGAGTGCTTGTGCTAGAATTGGTAGAAGGATGAAGCTCGAATTGGGTGCAAGCTCGTGGATGGCAATGGCTTTGCCCCAGTTCTTAGTGGGTACGAGGCTCGCCATGGTTGCCATGGCTGCTGGAAAATATAATCCAGAGGTGAAGCCAATGGCTGCGAAGCAGAGGGCTACTTGCCAATAGCTTGTGACAAAAAGGTTGCCCATGAGCGAGAGACCCGTTGTCACAATGGATAAGGCCACCATTTGATATGGTCTTACCCGAGCAAGCCAAAAGCCGCAGAGTAATTGTGCGATGCTAAAACCCAGTGCTTGAAAAATTAAAAGGCGTGTGCCAAGAGCGTGCCCGATATGCAAGTCCAATTCAAGAGGTACAAGAATTGGCGATAAAATGGTCCGTGACATATAGTTCACGCCAAACATGATTGCCACAAAGGACACCCAAGGCATGGCTTGCCGAAAAGGAGGGAATTGCGCGTTGTGCATAGTATTATGGGGGTAAGAGACTAAAGAAAGTGCAGGGAGAGTGCAGGGAGAGCGCACGTTGGGCAAACGCGGAGCGCAAAAAAAAACGCCTCTATGAATACGAAGTCCAGCATTCATAGAGGCGCGTTGGAATGACGTGCTTAGAGTCCGGCAATATTTTTGATGAAACGGATATCGAGCGCAGAGCTCACAAGCTGAGCTCCTTGGCGGATTTTAATAATGTCGCGGAGTTTATGGCGCGTTAAAATAGCTTCCATGCGCTTAGCAACGCTATAGGTATCTTCGCGGACGATGATGATAGGCACATTGTGTTTTTCAGCGCGCTGTAAAATCATATCATCAGGGAATAGGTTGCCCGTGAGTACAAGGCATGGGCAAGAACCTTCAAGGGCCACAAGTTGAACATCGGATCGGTCGCCACCAACAATAACAGCAGAATTTCTGTTTTTGCGGAAGTGCGTCATGAAGTTTTCAACCTGCATGGTACCAATGAGGAAATTTTCCACAACCTTGTTGGACTTATTTTCAGCGGCCACAATGCGTCCATTGAGGCGTTCTGCCAAATCGCCAACCTTAATAGAGCTCATGAGTGGGTCTTTGGGAATAATACCAGCCACAGGGATGCCATTGCGCTCAAGGAAAGGCTTGATAAGTCCTTCAACTTCTTGCACATGATTTTGTGGTATGTCATTTAAAATGACGCCAGCCATATTGTCGCCAAGGGTATCTTTGAGGACTACTAGATAGTCATAGTTGAGCTCTTTTTGCATTCTATCAATGATGACAGTCTTAAGGCCAAGCTCTTTGACCACGCGGACGCCATCTACGTTGGCATAGCGTCCAGAATACATACTGCCAGAACCAGCCACAATGGTTATATCATGGCGTGCGCTGATTTCCTTATAAGCAGATACGATACTTGGCATATGGTCTGGGCATGTACCGCTGAAGGCTTTGAGCTTGAATTCTGGCGTGACGAGCACAGGCGCGACCAAGTCGGCACTCTCATGAAGGTCAAGAATATCTTGGACGAAGAAGGCATCGCCATCGCCCATGATGCCATCTTTTTCCATGGGCACGGCACCCACGGGCTTCATATAGCCAATGTCAAAGCCTTCTTTTTGTAAACGAAGGGCAAGGCCCATGATGACAGTATTTTTACCTGAGTAGCCCGTGGTTGAGCCTATATAGATGCCTGCTGACATTGTGTCCTCCATGAGACCATACGAAGAGTATTATATGCTTGATATGTCGTAATACGTGGTGCGTTTGCGCAAAAAAATCGTCATCAAGGTATGATGCGGACCACAAGCGAGCATAATAGAGCCCAAATAAGCGGCGCGTGTGCGAAGTGATTGTGCCTTGTTTTGTGGTTGAATGGCAAGAGTAAATAGTGCCTACGGTAAAAAAGCACGTTACTTGACATGCGTACAGCGTACACGAATAGTTTTTTGACCATAATCTGGAGCTTTTGACCGAATAATGCCCATGTTCAGCTTGCACTACGGTGCTTGGCGACGTATTCTCTACAGCGCAACAGGAGAGGTATATGAAAAACCTACGGGACTTGCAGGCAACCATTGGACATCATTTTAGCAATGTGCGTCTGCTTGAACAAGCCATGACCCATAGTTCTTGGGCCAATGAGCAAAATGGTGAGGTTGAGCATAACGAAAGGTTGGAGTTTCTCGGTGACGCGGTATTAGAACTCTGCGTGTCCGAGAAGCTTTTTACCAACTTTGACCATGCTCGAGAAGGTGAACTTACGCGTATCCGCTCACGCATTGTCAGTAAGACTGGTCTTGAGCAGTTGGCGCGTAATTTGGGCCTTGAGCAATATTTACACCTTGGCAAAGGGGAAGAAAGTCAAGGTGGGCGCGATCGTGCTGCACTTTTGAGTGATGCCTTTGAAGCCATGCTTGGTGCTGTCTTTTTAGACGCTGGCTATGCTGCGGCGAGTGGTGTGGTCTTGCGTCTTTTGGATAAGGACATTGCGGCGCACTATATGCCATCATATAGTAAGGACCACAAAAGTCGCTTGCAAGAAATTACGCAAAAGCTTTTTAAATCAAGACCTTTATACACCTTGCTCGGCAGTTCTGGTCCAGAGCATGCCAAGCGTTTTGACGTGAAAGTGGCCTTAGCTGACGGACGCGTTTTTATTGCTGGTGGGCCAAGCATGAAGCGTGCTGAGCAGATGGCCGCAGAACAAGCTGTGGCGGCTCTTTTGCCTGAAGAAGCTGCTGCTGAAGCTTTGCTTGCTGAAAAGAAATGTGCTGACCAGAAGGTGCTCGAGTCTAGTCATGTTGAAAAAAAGGCAATAAAGCAGAGTGGCAACGCACCGAAGAAAAAAAGTCAGCATGCAGCTAAGGCTGCAAGTGCTACGAAATCTTCTGGAAAAAGTGCAGGCAAGCAGATGCTAACAAGAAAAAAGCCTAGCTCAGAAAAGAACTAGGGAAACGCTGATGTAATAGAATTTTTGTTCCCTAGCGAGGCAGCCGAATTTTCAGAAAACCGCAGTGTATATAGACATACATAAGGTTTTCGGAAAAGAGGCTCCGACCGAAGGCGGCGAAGCCGTGACCGTTAGCGAGTCTTCGAGCTTTACGGGCATCGAGAGCAACGCTGACGAAGCTAGGGGGTAAAAAGGCATTAAATCAGTATTTCCCTAGGCTTATGGCACAATAGGGAACAGCTTTTATGCGGACTGCTTAGGCGTCACTATCAAGCATGATGGTTACAGGTCCCCAGTTCACAAGGTGTACGTCCATATCTGCGCCAAAGACGCCGCAATCCACGCGTCCACTAAAATGGCTTCGCACATCATGGACGAAACATTCAAATAATTCTTTTGCCTCTTGGGGCGGTGTTGCTTCTGAAAAAGAAGGGCGCCGTCCTTTTTTGCAATCAGCATAGAGTGTGAATTGAGAGACGAGTAAAACTTCCCCTGCAAGCATAGGGTTTGGTGTCTCTTGCGCGACCAGTTCACTTTGGGCTGTGGCAACATCGCGAAGGCTTAAATTCATGCGCTGTTGCCCATCTGGAAAAATGCGTAAGTCCAGCATTTTATCAATCATCCATTGCCATTTGGCACTGCCTCGCATGGCCAATGTATCGCCATGCCCAAAGCCTACCAAAACCAAAAGGCCAGCGCCCACCGCGGCAACTTTCTTGCCGTCAATGGAGACGCTAGCCTCATGAACTCTTTGCAGAAGTAGACGCATACTATTTCAATACTCGTTTGCGCTTATTGTGCTGATTTACGTGTAGAAATATTGGACATATCCGCGGCTGTGCCTGACATATCAAGACCAGCATCAGGAAGCTCAAAATCTGTGCTATCAAAATCAGACATCATAGTTTGTTCTGGCATAGTACCATTTGGGGTCGCGGCATCACCAGTAGCGGCGTAGTTTGCCACAATGGTAGGTCCTGTATCTTTGTCTGCAAGGATATTTTCAGTAGCGAGTGGAGCCGCTGGATCTATGGCCTCGACACTTGGTGCGACCTCTACAGCCGGTACCGCTGCCACAGCTTCGACAATCGGTTCAGTCTTGCCAGCAGCTTTATTTTGCTTTTTTGCCTTAGCTTCAGCTTTTGCCTCAGCTTTGGCTTTAGCCTTGGCTACGCTCTTTGCTTTGGCCTCAGCTTTTGCGTCAGCCTTCGCTTTGGCTTTGGCTTCAGTCTGCGCTATGGCATCAGCCTTAGCCTGTGCCTCGGCTTCAGCTTTTGCGACGGCTTCCTCTTCTGCTTTCTGCGCGTTACGAGCAGCCCTTGCGGCTGTGCGCTCAGCAAGCTTTTTCATCTTGATTTCTTCTTCATCACGCAACATACGTCGCAAAACTTTGCCAATGGCGGTCTTAGGCAGACCGTCACGAAATTCCACTTTCTTAGGGATTTTATAGTTGGCAAGCTTGGCACGACAGTAGGAAATAACGTCAGCAGAAGTCAGTTCAGCACCATCCCGCAAGACCACATAGGCCTTAATGATTTCACCGCGAGTAGGGTGCGGAATGCCTACAGAGACAGCTTCCTTAATGTCTGGGTGTTCATGTAAAACTTCATCAATTTCACGTGGATAAACATTATAGCCACCCACAAGAATCATGTCCTTCTTACGATCCACAATGTAAAAATAACCGTCATCGTCCATAGTCGCAATGTCGCCAGTGTATAGCCAGCCATTGCGCAAGGTATTCGCTGTATCGTCAGGACGATTGAGATATCCCTTCATAACCTGTGGGCCACGGATAATGAGCTCGCCAGCTTTGTGTGGTGGCAGAGGGATACTGCCCACTTCCATATCAACCACGCGTGCTTCTGTGTCGGGGAAAGGAACACCGATGGAGCCAGCCTTACGCACACCAAAAATGGGGTTCAAGTGTGTTACTGGGGATGCTTCAGTCATGCCAAAGCCTTCGATGACTTCTGCTCCTGTCAACTCTTGGAAGCGCTTCATATGCTCCACAGGCATGGGGGCAGAGCCAGAAATGCAGTAGCGAATGGACGTAAGGTTGTATTTTGCCACGTCTTTTTGTTGCATAAGAGAAATATAAATGGATGGCGCACCTGGGAAAATGGTGGGCTTATATTTGTCTGTCGCAGTCAAAACATCTTGTGGCACATAGCGTGGAAACGGAATGATGGTGGCACCAAGAGCTGTGGGTAAGGTCAAACAGGTTGTCAGACCGTAGACGTGGAAATAGGGCATAAGTGCCAGAAAGGTGTGCTGTGCTTCACACTCTTTAGCAAGAATGGCAAGAATTTGCTGAACATTACAGGCAAGATTACCATGGGTCAGCATCACGCCTTTGGAAATGCCTGTGGTTCCGCCTGTATATTGCAAGAGGGCCAAGGTTTCACTTGGAGCGTCTATCTTGACAGAAAAACGTTCAGCTTTTTTTGTAAGTGACTTCCATGGCAGAATATTTTTGCCATCAAAAGGAATTTTAGCCCAATTGTTTTCGCGCTTGGCTTTGAGGTAGTACAGCCAGTTGAGCGGTATGCCAAGACCATCGCTGATGCGCGTGACAAAATATTTTTTGATGCCAAGTCGGTCGCGTAATGGATCAATCTTTGGCCATAACATGTCCAAAACAATCATATATTTCACATCAGCATCGTGAATTTGGTGCACGAGCTCTGTTTCCATATATAATGGGTTTGTCATGACCACAACACCGCCAGCCTTCAAAACACCCCAGAAAGCGATGATGGTTTGCGGCAAATTAGGCAACATGATGGAGACACGGTCGCCCGTTACAAGACCTTGAGCGCGCAAATTACTTGCAAAAATTTCTGCCTTTTCATGAAGCTGGGCAAAGTTCATTTTATAATTTTTAAAAATGAGGGCTTTGCGCTTGGGATAGACTTTTGCGGCGTTATCTAAAAAGCCAAAAAGAGGAATATCTTCATACTTTAGGTTAGCAGGCAAGTCTTTGCCATAGCTTGCAAGCCAAGGCATGTTGCTAAGATCTTTATTTTCTAACATATATTTTTCCATTTTTAGTAGGGCATGCATTCAAGGCAAAAGAATGAGGATAAAGAGGCTATGCGCCGCCTTGGCATGTGTTCATTGTTAATGTGCGAAGGCTTTTACACTATGTGGTGCTATAAGCGCAAGCCTGTTACAGCGGCCACAGCCTTCATGCCGAGCTTTTCGCCCGTGAAGCCTAGGCCCTCTTCTGTCGTGGCTTTAAAATTAACAGAGTTTATGGGTAAATTTAGTAACCTAGCAATATTATTGCGGATTGTATCACGATACGGAGCAAGACGAGGAATTTGTGCAATGATGGTCATATCAACATGAGTTATTGTGAGCCCAGCGTCACGGGTCATCGTGAGCACTTTATCGAGCAGCACAACCGAACTTGCATTGTCATAGGCCGCATCGCTATCTGGAAAATGTTGACCAATGTCACCAGCTCCGATGCAACCGAGTAGGGCATCGCATAAGGCATGGAGCAGAACGTCGCCATCAGAATGAGCAATAATTTCGGGAACTTTTCCTGCTGGCTGATCAATGGGAATACCACCAAGTCGCATGGGGCGGCCTTTACCATAGCGATGAACATCATAGCCCCAACCAACGCAAGGAGTTGGCTGTGTTTTTGTTGTGTGCTGTAGCAAGGTAAGATCCTCTGGGTTGGTGATTTTTATATTAGCGGCTTCACCCTCTACCACAAGGACGGTGTGCTGGCAACGTTCAAGCAAAGCTGCATCGTCGGTGACGTGCCATGCTTCAAGCTTTGCTTTGGCGTGGGCTTTGCGTAGAACATCAAGTTTAAAGCCTTGAGGGGTTTGCACGGCGCGGAGGGTGTGGCGGTCTGGGGTGGCCACGACAATTTCGTGACTAGGTGACGCATTGCAATGAGGTTTTTCACTGCTGACTTCGGCATGAAAAGCTTGCACTTCTTTGATAGTGTCCGTGACGGCGATGGCTGGAATGACGCCGCAGATTTGGTGAGCGTCGTGCTCTACGGGATGAGCTGTCTTTGCGTCTTGGCCAGCAGAATGGTTCCCCACGAGGCCATCAAGGATACGATTGTACAGGGCTGGGCTTGCAAATGGTCGCGCGGAATCGTGGATAAGAACAATGTCGCAGGCATCATTTGCTTCTAAAAGGGCCAAGGCATTGCATACGGAGTCTTGCCGTTCAGCACCGCCTGTAGCAACGCGCCATGGTAAGCCTAAAATATTATTATCATTGAGTTTTTGTATGCGTTCTGACTCAGCATGTGCGCGGTCTGGTGCGAAGACAAAAATGATGCCCGAAAGTCGTGCCACGTGGCTCATGGTGAGGGCCGAGGTCCAGTAAAGGGGGGTGCCATGGTAGTCTATAAACTGTTTTGCATCGGACAGACCTGCCGCTTCTAAGCGCGTGCCACGGCCTGCGGCTAATACAATACCCCACACTTTCATAGATACCTACCTTGAGCTCAACCAGATTATGTTGTTTAAACGCTGTTTAAAGGTGCCATCGTGCAAAAAGGCCCACTTGGAGCCTTTTTCTGTGAAATCGATATGGTCAGCATATGCTGTAATGCATAAAAAAAAGGAGTCGGACGATAAGCCGGGTTTTGTCGCCCTACTAAGCAATTTCTTCTCAGTAGAGTGGCCGTCATTCCTCTAGGAGTGCAGTTACCTACACCCTCAAGCAACCTACCCGAAAGCTATGGCCGGGCCGACCAGCTTTCCTATTTGGTCTTGCTTCAGACGGGGTTTTCCTAGCTTGCCATGTCACCATGGCAACTGGTGGGCTCTTACCCCACCGTTTCACCCTTACCGCATCCGTAAATACTTACGGGTGTGGCGGTTTGCTTTCTGTGGCACTCTCCGAGGGTCACCCCTCCTGGACGTTATCCAGCATCCTGCCCTTTGAAGCCCGGACTTTCCTCCCCAATCAAATACCTTGCGAGCAAGGCAAAGATTGCGACGACGACCTGTCCAACTCCCGATATATAGTACCAATCATTGTAAGCATGTACTTATTTCATTCCATAAAATTGTACACACCGTAAAAGTCTGGCATCATATGTCTTTTCTAGCTAGAGCTAATTCCCATCACCCCAAATAAAAAGTTTAGGAAGGGGATCTGGGGGAAGGGGAAACCCTTTTCAAAGGGTTTTCCCTTCCCCCAGTTAAATTAAAATCCTAATCCAATTCTTCAACAACAACGTTTTCTGGCTCAGCGCAGAAATGCTCGCACCAGTAAATGAGTCGTTGGCAGTTAGGGCAGGAGAGGATTTGTTGGCTTTTTTGCAGTTCAATGAAGGACTGTGGTGGAATAGCGATGTGGCAACCAGAGCAGATACCAGCTTCGACAGAGACGATAACTGGGTGTGCAAGGCGCTTACGGATGAATTCGTAGCGGGAGAGCACTGGGGCTGGTACTTCGGAGCCAGCTTCAGCGCGCTTGGCATTAAGTTCATCGAGGGAAGCTTGTGCTTTGGCAGCTTGTTCTTCAAGAGCTGCTGACTTGGTGTCGAGCTCGTCCTTGAGGACATTGTAGCGTTCGTCCATTTCAGTCAAAGCTTCATTTTGGATTTCAAGCTCTTCAGCAAGGGCAAGCTTTTCTTCAGCGCGAGAACGGTTCAGCTTTTCCATGCTGTCTATTTCACGCATAACAGCATGGTATTCCTTTTGATTTTCAACCTGCATGAGCTTAGCTTTGCTTTTTTTGATGCGCAAAGAATCATCTTCGATTTCATTTTCAATGCGCTTTTCTTGCTCGTGGATATGCTCGAGCTTATCAAGGATATGCTTGCGCTGTGCATCGAGGATATCAAAGCGTTGTTGCAAGGCAGCCACTTCTTTAGGTGCATTTTCAAGGCTTGAAGTGATGCTATGGATGGCGTCGTCAACCTTTTGCAGGGCAACAAGTTGCTCAATTTGCTTGTGGTACAGGCCCATGAGGTCCTCCTAAGGGAGTTTGTTTGCGTAAAACGGTGAAGCGTCTACTAGAGGCTGAGGCCTAAAGGACGCAAAGGGTCAGCGGAAGCTAAAAAATGTACTGTGATTTCAGCACCTAAACTGGCTTGCAATTGGCTTGCCAGACGTTTCATCATTTCTTCTTCAAGGCTAAAGTGGCCCACATCGAGGATGGGACCAAGGGTATCAAGGGCTGTGTGGTACTTGACGTCACCCGTGATGAAAATATCAGCACCTTTGGCAAAGGCGCGGCTGGCAAGGGATGAACCAGATCCAGTGCAATAGCCAATTCGTTGTATCATGCTTGGGCGCGGACCGCAAAGGGTCGCTGTGTCCAGTGGCACGAGGCTTTGCATGCGAGCGATAAAATCGTTCCATGAAAGGGGTGTTGCGAGGGTACCCACCATGCCGAGGCCAAAAATTTCACTTTGAGCCTTGCTTGCACTGCTGTCGCTGCTGCAACTGCTGTGATTGTCATGACTACTAAGATTATTATGACTGGGAGCACATGGACATTCATAGGTTTGCTCTAAAATAGTGCAATCTTGAAGGCCAAGCTCCTTGGCAAGCCATGATACTGGTCCGTTTGCACTGGCGTCAAGGGAAGTATGGGCAGAGTAAAGCCATGCATCATGTGTCATAAGTGTGCGAACAACTTGATGATATGAGCCAAGCTTATTCAAATAGGCTGGCTTCATGAGAAGCGGATGGTGGCTTAGAATATACTGAGCACCGAGGGCCATGGCTTGTTCCACAGCATTTGGCGTTGGGTCAAGACAGACAGCTAGGCTTGTGATGTCTTGGCAAAGCGCTGCTACTTGCACACCAGAATTATCCCATGAACAGGCAGCTGGCAATGGTGCAATGCGCTCGATAAGCTCAGTAATTTTTGATACTTCCATAAAGTCCCTCACAAGAAAAGAGGGTGCTCCCTCCGCGTAGCGGTGAAAGCACCCTTTGATGCGTCGCCATGAGGTTCAGCGTTGTTGCACGCCAACGTATGCGCTCCGTCAATGTGGTGGGCCCACCAGGATTTGAACCTGGGACCTGCCGGTTATGAGCCGGTGGCTCTGCCAACTGAGCTATAGGCCCACATTGTCCACGTTCTAGTGCACTATGCCTTTCTCAGAAAAGGTCATAAAGCATTAAGGTGAAGCGAAATCTTTTAGACTATTTTATGCTAGCCGTCAAGTTTTTTCATGGGCTATAGGGCAAAAGTAGCTCCATAGCAGGCACGAAAAATTAACAGCTTTCGACAACCATATCCATGCAAGCTACAGGACAGACGCGTGTGCAGAAACCACAGGCTGTACAGCGTTCGCGCTCAAAAAGGACTTTGCGGCTTTCTGGGTCAACATAGAGCGCATCGGTGGTGCAAATGGCGGTGCAAAGACCGCAGTGCATGCAGTTTTCTTCATCGCGGTTAATGCGTTGTGATGTTGGGGTCACTTCAACGCTGTGCTCACGTAAGTAGGCGATGGCGTTATTGCAATTTTCCTCAGAGCCAACGAGTTCAAGGGTTAAATATCCTTTTCTTCGTGGGGTGATTTGTGCCTTCAAGATATTGAAATCAAGGTCAAAAAGGCGGGTCAAATTACATACAAGTGGGTGACCTGAAATGTCCGTTGGGAAGGACAGGTGAACATTTTTACTATATGGCTTGCTCATAAATTGCTCGTATCGTTATCTGTAGCTGTGCTTTTGGGGCACGTATGCGCTACTTATTGATTTTCTTTGATGATTTGCTGGGCGCGTTGGCTTTCTGGGCTATTGGGATATTTCTTGCTCACATCCTTCAAGCGAATGAAAGCCGCATCCTTTTTACCCATTTTCAAGAAGCACAATCCTTGCTTCATCATAGCAGATGGTGCTTTGCCGCTTTTGGGGAATTTGGAAATAACTTGCTCATAAGCCAGTGCTGCCTCAGGATATTTACCCATTTGGTATGAGCATTCACCTTGCCAGAACCAAGCGTTGGACGTCAGTTCATGCGTAGGATAAATCTTGGCAAAATCAGCAAAGGATTTTAATGCAGATTCATAGTTACGCTCATGGAAGGCTGCAATGCCAGCATCGTACAGAGCTTGATCTGTGGCTTTGGCGGTCTCAGCTTGTGGAGCTGCTGGTGCTGGATTACCTGTCCCACTGGCTCCACTGGCTCCGCCGGCAACAACAAAGGTTCCTGTTGCTGTGGATGCGCCGCTGGTGCCTGCACCTGTGCTCATGCCTGTATTAGCACTGGCGCTAGGGGCAGTTTGTGCCGTTGCGTCAGTCCCTGTGCTTTGTGTTTGACCATTGAAAGAGGGCGCAGCGCTCGTCATATAGTCGCTCGCAGTGCTCGTCAGGTCGCCGCTCGCAGTGCTCGTCAGGTCGCCGCTCGCAGTAGGTTCCCCACCAAAGGATGGCGTTACCATGGGGACAAAAGCAGGACTAGGCGCATCTAGCTCCAATTCCAAAGCAAATTGACTATCAACACGGTGCAAAGCGGCTTTATTGCGTGCAACTTGGCTGTGCATAGCGTCTAAGTCGTCAGTCTTAGGGTAATTTTCTAACTGAAATTTTACGTCATCAAGTTGACCACGCAAGCTATTGATTTCTTGCTGCATAGACTGCACCGTTGACCATGTATCAGCTTGCATAGGCTGACTATTGGCAAGTTGTGCTTCCTGCTGTGCAACACGCTGTTGCAGGCGGTCAACATCTTCTTGTTTCACACAGCCCATAAGTGCTGTCATGGCGCACACAGGCACAATCAATTTTCGAGCAAAATGTGTAGTCATGCTTATTTCCTTTTGCGCAAAGATTCTATTTTTTTTGAGCATTGCGCATGCCAAAAAGTAAATACGCGACGCCGCCAATGACTGGTAGGAAAACACCTGCAACCATCCAAATTACTTTTTGGATTGGGGTAGGGAATTCGTGGGTGTAGGCGTGCCAAATGCTCCAAATATTAAAGAAGGCAGGCAGGACAAGAATAGGGTAATATATTGGATCCATCACATATCCCTCTTAAGGAAACACTGGTGAACAAAACCGTGCTTCCTGAAATTTTATATATCTTTTATAATACTTGGATTGCGCCAAATGGCTAAAATCGCCAAACAAGCACCCACGCAAATGGCAATGTCAGCCACATTAAAGGCTGGCCAATGCCAATGCCCTATGTAAAAATCCAGAAAATCCACAACGGCGCGATAACGAACGCGGTCTATGAAATTTCCAATGGCACCGCCAAGGATAGAGCCAAGGGCCACCATGAGCGCCAGAATACTTCCTTTCATGGGCTGTTTTACAGAGCGCACAATGGACATAATAGCGCCCACTGAGAAAATAGTCGCCACAAAGAAAAGCCAGAATTGCCATTCAATATCCGAGCGGTTTAAAAAGCCAAAGGCCGCACCGCGATTGTGGATGTGCACAAGGTCAAAAAAAGGTAAAACCTCAACCGTACCATAAAATGGTATAGTAGCCTCCACAAGCCATTTCGTCGCTTGGTCAAGCACCACAATGATGGCGGCAAGGCTACATACAAGTCGGAAACGTTGTGGCATTGGGCTACTTAG
>JAWXUA010000048.1:0-17059 GCA_044433065.1 Pseudomonadota bacterium | reverse complement strand
CTTACGAGACAATGCCTTTTTTACGCTCTTAACTGGCTTGCGGTTGTTTTGAGCATGATTAGCCTACATAGGCAAAGGCCTGCCTATAACTCTTAAAAGCTTGTTCTTAAGGGACGACTAGTTAACTCGCACAAAACACCATATGGCTTTAAACCTGCAAGGCGCATAAGATCAACCGTAGCCTCTGTGTGACCACGACGCTCCAATACACCTCCCTCACGCGCGCACAGAGGAAAAACATGCCCTGGGCGACACAAGTCGGCAGGCTCTGCACCATCTGCAATGGCAGTCTTAATGGTACATACACGGTCAGCCGCTGAAACGCCTGTGGTAACACCACGAGTAGCTTCGATGCTGACAGTAAAGCCAGTACCCATGCTGCTTGTATTCTTTTCGACCATCATGGGCAGCTGGAGTGTTCTAACACGCTCAGATGTAAGGCACAGGCAAACAATACCGCTACACTCCCGAATGAGCATAGCCATTTGTTCATTGGTCAAAGACTCTGCAGCGAAAATGATGTCACCTTCATTTTCACGGTCCTCATCGTCAACAACCAAAACGCCTCGACCTTGACGCAAGGCTTCAAGACCATTGCGCACACGTGTCGTAGCATCGCCAAAAAGAGAAAGGAGGGAGGGACTTTGTTTTGCTTGCCCTTGTGTAGTCGTCGTGCATGCGTGTGCACTAACTTGCTCTGCAGAAACTGAGGTAGGAATAGAAGTCTGATTCATGGTATCTCCGTAAATGGGTCATGAATCAGGGCGTAGTACAGTACCATCCCCATACATATGGAGCTTATTTAAACTACTTTACTTGCGCGAAGCAAACAAAACGCGGATGCTATGATAGCAGTCCACGAACCTTGTAGGCAACCCCTTAATGGCAAGTGTGATGACGCAAATAGGCTTTTTATGGGCTCTCTAAGGACATTTTCTGAAATAAAACACTTTCAAGATACTTTCAGTATACGTCAAAAGCTACTTCAAGCCATAGTCCAGAACTACCATAACGCGCTAACTACGTGATATCACAAGTCAATAAACACACACAAGCTCCACGCCAAGCAAGCTGGAGCCATTGAGTAATGACTGTACCCTTCTCTTTCATCCGGACTATCACCGTCGGCTCTGGAATTAAACCAGATCTGCTGACCTTTTCACCATGAAAAGCGCTCGTGGGCTAAGGCATACGCCATCACCACCGGTGGGGACTTGCACCCCGCCCTGAGAATAAAAAAATACTATCTCGCTTCAAGCTGCTATGCAAGTGCTTTTTGAAAATCAAGTATATGGCTTCGTTCTACAAAACATGCTGTGAATCATGTGCTCAATCTAGGTGCACATATGACGACATAACACAAACAAGTAGGCATCAAGTCCTTGAAAGCACATGCCATATAGCGTTAAGAATTTAGACGACCTTTACAAAAGCACTTTGTCTTGGGCTATATGCGTATAATGTACCACATTCCATATCGAAATAGCAGCCATGGATGCATAAATTTTCTTTATCAACACGTTCAGCAATCCATGGAAATGACATGAGATTTTCTAGTGATATGAGGATTGAGCCCAACTCACAAGCACGTTGCTGTTCCTCTGGACTAGCGTTAGGCAATTCCTCCAAAACACGTTCTTTTGCACGATCAGCAATGGACATCCACGTGCTGACAAATTGGCTATGCTTCACTTGCTCTGTTGGATGCATCAAAGCATTGATGCCGCCACAATGGCTATGGCCGAGGACAACAATATGCTCGACCTGTAAATCGCGCACTGCATACTCAATGGCAGAGCTCACACCATGACAATTTTGGTCTGGACAATGCGGTGGCACAAGGTTGGCAACATTGCGAATAACAAACATGTCTCCTGGGCTACAGTCAGCAATTAAGGCTGGATCTGCGCGTGAATCACAGCAAGCAATCACCAGTGCTCTTGGATTTTGCCCTTGGCGCAGGACCTTAAAAAGAGTATTATCTCCATGAAAGTAGTTTTTTTGAAAGCGTTGAAAACCAGCCACAAATTCGCGTAAATCTTGCATAAGGCCCTTCTCTCCAATGAATACTAAATACTCTATCTGCTACAAAGTTACTTTTTATTCGGTTTAGAAAATATAATACAAACTTTTTGTGCGTCAAGAAACTTTTTACAAAAAAGTTATAATTATAGCATGCGCACTATGAAAACAGTGTACGCACTTTTTTCATCATTTCATATACATACTAGCCCTTTTAGCTATTGCACAATGCTCTCAACATCGGTATGAAAGGTCCAACAAAATTTAAAAAAGGTTTTTTTATGCAAAAAATTATCTGTATTACTGGTGCAACTGCAGGCTTTGGTCAAGCCATTGCACGTCTTTTTGCGCAAGACGGTTGGAAGATTATTGCCACAGGTCGCCGCCAAGAACGTCTTGACGCTTTGGTGCATGAGCTTGGAGAGGAAAATTGTTTACCTTTGCGCCTCGATGTACGTGATCGTGAAGCTGTAACTGAAAGCTTAACTAATCTCCCAGAAGCTTTTGCTGCTGTTGATGTTCTTGTTAACAATGCAGGCCTTGCTCTTGGGCTTGATCTTGTACAAGATTCCAATCTCGACAATTGGGACACCATGATTGACACCAATATTAAAGGTCTCACCTACTGCACGCGTGCCATCATCCCAGGTATGCTTGAGCGTGGGCGCGGTCATGTTGTGAACCTTGGCTCCATCGCAGGTACTTTCCCCTATGTCGGCGGCAATGTCTACGGCGCGACCAAGGCTTTTGTCATGCAGTTCTCGCACAATCTGCGCTGCGACTTGCACGGTACTGGACTGCGTGTCACCAACATTGAACCAGGTCTCTGCGAAAGTGAATTTTCCGTCGTGCGCTTCCAAGGTGACACTGACAAAGCAGCCTCCGTATACGAAGGTACTGATCCAATCTTGCCACAAGATATTGCAGACATTATTCGCTATGTCGTCAACACCCCTGCTCATGTCAATATTGACCGCATGGAAATCATGGCGACTTGCCAGTCCTGTGCAGCACCACGTGTAGCGAGAAAATAGAAGATTTAGCAGCATGCTTGAACTCTTTAATGTTTATTTAAGCACAGCCATCAAGCTTTTCTTTGTTCTGACACCGTTTTTTGTGCTGAGCATGTTCCTTGCCATGACAAAGGACTACAGCCTAGAGGATCAAAAACGCACCGCAGTTCGCGTAGCAACGGCTGTTTACGTAGTCTGTATGTGTCTGTATTTCTTCGGTGATCTGATTTTTGTCACTTTCGGCATCACATTGGATTCCTTTAGAATTGGCGCTGGTGCTTTGCTTTTCCTCTCTGCTGTTTCTTTGGTTAACGGCAGCAAAAAAGCGATACAACCAGACAAAGATAGTGATATTACAGTTGTACCGCTTGCCATTCCTATTACGGTTGGCCCTGCATCCATGGGTACGCTGATGGTCATGGGTGCTACTGTAAATTCAGGTGCTGAACGCGTTGTGGGTAGCCTTGCTCTGCTTACGGCGGTCATCGGGGTTGGTTTCGTTCTCTATTTGAGTACAACCATTGAAAAAATCCTTGGTAACATGGGCATCGCTATTTTAACCAAGCTGACTGGCTTAATTTTAGCGGCTTTGGCTGCTCAAATTGTTTTCACTGGCATCAAAAACTTTCTTATGTAACTGAAAGTCACCATAAATCACAATAAAGGGAATGTACCAATAGTGCATTCCCTTTATTGTTTATACCAACCTTCATTGCTTGTAACTTGCAAGCTACCAATCTAAAAACTCAAAACATATGCCAAAAAAAAGGTCTGACATAATGCCAGACCTTTTTGTTTCCTATAACAGGGCCGTTTTACAGCCATTCAAACCAGCTGCGCCACGAACCTTCACGCTTATGCAAAATCTTTTCTGCCTCTTGTTCGCGATATCGCAAATATGAAGCAGAAGCCTTTTCGTCAGCATATTCAACAGCCTGAGGCACATCTTGGAAATTATTCACTACAAAAGTGTAGCGTTGCCACGCTGAATTATATTTTTCCGTACGCCAAAAAACGTCCGCAATATACAATTCTCGCTCTGCCAAGATATTACGGCACTCTTGCAAATGACCCGCAGCTTTCAAGGCATATTCCGTTTCAGGGTATGTTGCCTGTACACGCTGGAAGTATTCATATGCTTCTTGCACCATGGTTGCCGGACGGTCAATGGACACAAAGGAGTTCAAGTCCGACATGGCAACTTGATACAAAACATACGGAATAGATTCGTTCCGTGGGTGAAGCGACTCAAAGTCCTTATATGCTTCAGCCGCAGCTACATAGTTTGTATCAAGGAAAAGCGCATCTGCCAAAGAAAGCTCAGCTTCAATGGCATATGGGCTGAAAGGATAGTTATCCTTTAACTTCGTATAGTACTCAGCCGCTGTTACATAAAGCTTGTCACGCATGGCTTCATTACCATTTTCATACAACTCCTGTGCCGTATCAGACGGAGGAGGCATATAAATATAGTCAATGATACCACAGCCAGAGAGCATGATAGTCAACAGAAGCGAGCAAGCAAGGCTGTATACTGTTTTACGCATTGAGCTGTTCCAAGTAAATGGTGGCAGCATTTGCCGCCGTAGCACCATCGCCAACAGCTGTTGCCACTTGCCGGCAAAGCTTTGAGCGAATGTCTCCCGCGGCGAAAATACCAGGAATATTCGTATGCATTTCACCATCAGTAATGATAAAACCGTGATCATCTAAAGCCAATTCTTGTGGCAAAAATGCGCCCACAGGCTCAAAGCCAATGAACACAAAGAGGCCATCTAGAGGCAAGAACGAGGTTTCACCTGTGCGTGGATCTTTAAGGGTGACACCCGTAAAGGCATCATCACCATGCAATTCTTCCACCACACGATGGCGCAATATTTCAATGGATGGTGTTGCTTCTACCTTTTCCTGATAGATACGGGTAGCGCGAAAATCTTCACGCCGGTGAATAATATGCAATTTATTCACGAGCTTAGAAAGATATAAGGACTCTTCAAGAGCTGAATTGCCACCACCTACAACACCAACATTTTGCCCCCTAAAGAAATTGCCATCACACAAAGCGCAATACGAAATACCACGACCTGTGAGACGTTCTTCATTGGGCAATCCAAGCTTTTTATAGCGTGCACCAGAGCACAATACAAGGCTACGACACGTAATCCACGTACCGCCAACACAAACGCGATGCGCCCCTTCTTGCACTTCAATAGCAGTCACTTCATCATTGAAGCGATCCAAAGTGTATTCTTGTAAATGCGCTTCTAACGCATCAGCCATCTCCCATCCCTTAATTCCCTTTGGAAATCCAGGATAGTTTTCAATAGCTTCGGTCATGAGAACTTGTCCACCAACGGACAACTTTTCAACCAAAGCTACAGAGACGCCTGCGCGCACAAGATAAAGAGCGGCAGTCAGACCTGCTGGACCGCCGCCAATAACGACAGCATCATAATTTTGCATTAGAGGGCCTTAGCAATCATATCCTTAATATTGCTCTTAGAAACAGCGCCAGTGCTTTGTTCAAGCACAGAACCATCTTTAAACAAAATCAAGGTTGGGATTGCACGGATACCATATGTGCTTGGAGTAGCAGGATTTTCATCAACGTTCATCTTAACGATGAGAGCTTTACCTTCATACTCTGCTGCAACTTCATCAATCACAGGACCCATTGCGCGACAAGGACCACACCAAGGAGCCCAGAAGTCAATAAGTACAGGAATGGAAGACTTCAAAACAACTTCTTCAAAATTTGCGTCGGTAACTTGAGCAGACATGATAGCTCCTTTTGGTCTGACCGCTAGAGGTCATGTTATATTGTAGAATTATATGTAAAAAACTGGACTACTTCCAAAATTTTGCCATTACTTCACAGATTTCTTTATGAACAAAAAAAGTAAGAAATCTTTTGTCCACTCCTTACTGATAGGAACCTAAGCCGCTAGTGTCAAGGCTTGGAACTATCTAAGCAGTACAGCTGGCACATAAATAATCGTGAGGGATAGTCCGACCACGTGGAATGGCTTCCACATCAAGCCCATGATAAAGCCCACGCTTCGCCAACTCCCAACCAGTAAAAGCTATCATAGAACCGTTATCAGTGCAAAGAGAAGCTTTGGGGACAATATGGCGCACATGATGACGCTCTGCCAAAGCAGCTGTATGCTCACGGACAAAGCTATTAGCTGCCACACCGCCAGCAACAATGATAGCCTTCACTCCATGCGACTCAGGACGATGTAAAGCGCGCCCCAGCTTAGTGCACAAGGTTTCAGCCACAGCAAGATTAAACGACGCGCACATATCAGCCAAAGCTTGTGGAACTGGGCCACCTGCGCACATTTTTTGTGCTGCAGCATGGTCAAGAACCAAGTCTGGATGGGCCATAATATAGCTTTGCAGTGCTGTTTTCAAGCCACTAAAGCTGAAATCAAGGGTATCATTGTCGAGATATGGCCGTGGAAAAAGCTTTGGTGTAGCAATGCCTTTGCGCCCTGCCTCATCTAAATGGCGCCCACCAGGATATGGTAATCCAAGCATTTTTGCGACTTTATCATAGGCTTCGCCAGCTGCATCATCAAGAGTTTTGCCCATTAGGGTAAAGGAGTCAGGTGCATCAATACGATAAATATGCGTATGCCCACCAGAAACTAAGAGCCCTAAAGCTGGGTATTCAAGATCCTCGTCAAGCCCAGCGGCCAAAAGATGCGCATGCAAATGATGTACCCCAATGAGCGGAATACCTGTCGACAAGGCAAGACCTTTGGCAAAAGCCATGCCCACAAGCAAAGCGCCAAGCAAACCTGGTCCGCGAGCCACCGCAATAGCATCAATATCTGACAGCGTACATCCCGCTTCAGTCATCAAAGCGTCATACAACGGACCAATCAAACGGTAATGCTCACGTGACGCAAGCTCAGGCACGACTCCACCAAAAAGTGCATGCACATCCGCTTGTGTGGACATGATGGAGTGCACAAGCTTGCCATCGCGTACAAGAGCTAATGCCGTTTCATCGCACGAACTCTCAATGCCTAAGCACAACATGGCACACCTGCATAAAGCAAAATGATGTTCATAAAAGTCTTAGATAGCAGAGTTTTTTGCATAGCATTCGCTCGCAACTGCCATGTCCAAGGGCGAACCAATGAATAAGGGTGTGCGCATATGCAAAGTATCTGGTACCAAATCAAGGATACGAGTTTTGCCATCAGTAGCCACACCACCAGCTTGCTCCACAACAAAAGCAAGAGGCGACGCCTCATACATTAAGCGCAACTTACCTTGAGGTTTTTTAGGGTCGCGGCAGTCCGCTGGATACATAAAAATACCGCCATACAAAAGTGTACGGTGGAAATCTGCAACCAAGGAACCCACATAGCGCATGGAATAGGGATGCCCTAAACGACCGTGTGGATTTTTAAAATATTCTAATATCTCACATGCTTGCTTGTCCCAATAACATGTATATGACTCATTGGTAGAGTAGATAGCACCCTGTTCAGGAATGCGCATGTCTGGGTGCGATAACAAAAACTCACCAACACTTGGGTCAAGCGTGAAGCCATGCACGCCCTGCCCTGTGGTATATACAAGCATGGTGGACGATCCATATAAAATATAGCCGGCCGCTACTTGTTCCGTTCCAGCTTGCAAAATATCCGTGTCGAGCACAGGACCACTAGCTGGAGACTTACGGCGATGGATGGAAAAAATAGTGCCCACATTGATATTGACGTCAATATTTGAGGAACCATCAAGAGGGTCAAACAATAAAATATAATCACCACGCGTAAACTGCTCGGAAACGTGCACTGGCTCTGGCACTTCTTCCGATGCCATGGCGCATACCGTGCCAGAACGCTCCATACGATAAAGCAAAACATCGTTGGCAAAATCATCAAGCTTTTGCACACGCTCACCCTGCACATTGACTTCGCCTGTACCGCCAAGAATGTCGAGTAAGCCAGCCTTTTTAACACTGCGATCAATAATTTTTGCCGACAAAATAAGGTCATGCAAAAGAGCTGTGAATTGGCCCGTGGCTGCTGGGGAAAGCTTTTGATGAAGCAAGAGATGCTCTGTAACGGTGACTTCGGACAAGGCCGACTCCTTTTACGTATATCCAAAAATATGGTGATGTTTGCTATGCTAGAAAATCAATTTTCGAACATAGCAAACATATAGAAACAGACAAAAATCACACCCTTAAATAGCATATGCTTCATGTCAAAACGTGTAGCACGCATTGGCACAAGGCAATATATGTTTATTCAAGAATAAAGTTGCCACTTGGCGATGTACGGTCTTTTGTAATAGAGTCTGTCAATCTTGTATCCGTCATGACTGGTTGGTACATGGGCGCAAAACCACTGCCAAGAGAGTCAAGGGATCCAAGAATGGCAAGTTGTTCTGGCTTTTCGTCAAAGTTTCCTTCCACTGGGACCGCAAACACCAATGGTGTATGGCCAATAAAACGAGCCATCCAAAAGAATTCACCATTTTCGTTGGACAGTCGGCCACCAGTAGAGGTACGCAAAATAGTTGTCCAGTCAACATCCAGCAAAGGCGTCGAATCTATATCAAAACGTCCTGCCCACAAAACGTGATCTGTAGACAAAATGACAATATCTTGTGGTGCTTTTGCATAGGCAAGCAATGCACGCATATCAAAATGTGTTGCAAAAAGCCCAACAAATGTTGTGGAGTCATATATTGGTGCTGCAATGACAACTTCAGGCCCAAGAGGCGTATCCAATACTGTTGCACGGACATCGCGCATATGTTGCTTTGGATCTTGCTCAATAAGGGCAGTATACTCCATAGGCTTCATAGTCACTTCTGGAAATTGAGCTACAATTTGGCCCTCAGCTGCTACACCAGCGATGCCTGCAAGCCAAGGAAATTGGCGTAAAAAACCTTCAACAAGCTCTTGGCTTGGACGCCCAACACCATCAAGGCTTCGCTCAAGCATGTACAGTTGTCTATCCATGCCAACAAAAGATTGCGCCATAAGGAGCTCTTCTTCGCCATCGCATCCCGGAATATGATAGTCAACTGCTGCTGGAGTATTCAAATATTCACGATAATATACTTTTGTTTCTTTCCAAGTTTCGTGGCCAGTCTGACCACAACCACATGCAAACGCTACAGAAGCACTCAAAACTAAACACGCTAAACGAGAATAAGAAGGCATACGCTCTCCTAAAAAACGTAAGATTGTATAAAAAATCTGCTTACTATTGTGCTCGACTATCGAGCCGCTCAGCTAAAAGAGTAAGCATCTGCAAAAGTTTTTCTTTACCATGACAAGGAACTTCTCCTGCATCATGGAAATCGAAGCAATGCTTACTCGTTCGTAAAGCATCAATACGATCCTGTATTTCATCACGTACAGCCTCTGACTTTTCCGTGAGAAGCAATTCATCATAAATAGCTAAAGCACTCTGTATATCACCCTGACTTACCAAGACATCGGCCATGGATCGGGTGCGTAATGTACAAAGTTCATGGTAAGAATCTTGCTCAATAATTTTTGACTCATTATACAGTGATATGGATTGTAAAGACTCTATTTCATCGCTAAAATCTCTATCCTCATCAGAAGAAACATCCATTTCATTTTGTTCTGTAGAGTCAAAGCCAGCTACGTAGTCAAAATCTATATCATCTTGATTTTCATTGGCCAAGACAATGGCAACATCGTGGTCAATTTCATCATTACTATCATAAGTAAAATGTGAATTTTGAGCAAAGCGTGGATCTTGATTTTGCCTATCCTTGTCATCAGTATGGTGATCCACACAAGCTACCTGCTCTCGAAGCACAAAGTCTGCAAAATCGATGACTTGCATAGGCTCACCAAAGAAGTGCGAGGAAAAAGGAGTGGCGTCCTGCACCTTGGCAGTTTTATCCACAAATTCTGCCGCTTCAATCACATCACTAGGCTTAGACAAGCTCTTGACATCGGCCTTTTGCTCATGATTATTTCCCAGTGATTGCAATCCCTTATGAAAAATTGAGGCAAAAGAAATATCATCATTTTGCTGACTCGCTGCAATAAAGCGCATGGCAAGCGAAACATCATTTTGTGCACCATCATGAGCAAGACAGTCTCCCCATGCATCCCAAAACTGCGGATAGTCAGCAAAATAAGCAAGTAAGGTGCGCACCTCAGCATCACGTGCATCAATATGGTCAGCACCATGCAAAAGCGCAATCAGCATCAAACGTGCCTCAAAAAAATCTTTATGATGCTGCAGGCCATGTTGTAAAACATCAATGGCATGGCTCGTATAGCCATCTCTGGATAAAAGACGTGCAAGGGGAAAGAATATTTTAGAACTAGGCTCTAACTCTAAAATTTCTTTATACCATGATATCTTTTGATCCATGAAAGGCTCCTTCAAACATACTTATACATTGCGCATGTTTGTGAAATTTCACCAACCGTGCCATTTGTACCAATGTACAGCCAAAACGCTTTAGGGCACATGTGCACGTAGAATGCATCTAAGGCCCACAAAAAACTACTTACTCTCTGAAAAATCGTAAAGGACTTCGTTATCTTTCACAAATTTAAGATGCTTACGAATCATTTTTTCAATATAAGCATTATCGTTCTTCAGCAGATAAAGCTCGCGCTCAAGCGTATTTCGTTGTTCTTGAAGTCGTTGCAGCTCAGCATTGACCCCATCATACTCTGCGCGGACATGTTCATAGCCTGCAAGGCCATGCTCACCCCACATAAGAGCACTCACAAAGACTGCATTGAGCAAAAGCACTAAAATAAGAACAACATATCGCCACATCATTGTAAAAGCCGTGCACCTGAAGGCTTGCGAGAGCACTTTACTGGAGCAGCCTTTGACAAGAAATCCATATGCGACAATTTAGCATTCAAGCTCATGATAGGCAAACGCATACCTTCAAGAAAAGCCATGGTCGCCTCTTCAATGTGGCTCACAGACTCAGTGGTCAAATCCATGTGCTCAACACGTTGCATGAAAGTCTTCAACTTAGCAAGCTCGGCATCCATCTCATGACGAACAGCCAGCTGCTCAAGAACTGGTTCAAGCTCAAGAATAGTCTGAAGACAGTTCTTTAAACGACTTTGTAAAACAATATCTGCCATATACGTTCCATCCACACGGGCAACAAGATTTAATCTCGCTGCACCCAGTGGTTATAAAATCCTTTTAAATAATTAAAACCAGAAAAAACCGTCAAACCAAGGGCAATATACAAAGCAAAATAGCCAATGGGATTTGGGTCAAAGCCAAACCACGGATAATGGAGCAAAAGAGGGATGAGTGCACAAATCTGCATGACCGTCTTCATTTTACCAAATTTATCCGCAGCAATGACAATACCTTCGTCTGCTGCAACAGCCCGAAGCCCTGTAATGAGCATCTCACGCCCTATTATAAGGATGCACACCCAAGCCTCTACCCAGCCAAGGGCCACCATCATAATAAGCACAGAACAAATGAGTAATTTGTCTGCTAATGGGTCTAAAAACTTACCAAAGCTTGTCACAAGGTTGGACTTGCGGGCCACATAACCATCAAGCCAGTCCGTGACCGAAGCAATGATAAAGAGAATTGTGGCTAATAGACACGTAATCTTGCCTGGAAAGTAAAGCAGGGCAATAATTAACGGAACTATGAGCACACGCACAAGCGTGATACGATTTGCAAGATTAAACATACGTCACCTGTAGTCAATGGCATAAAAGATATATCTGCGTATCACATCTTCACTCAAGAGCAAAGGCCCTTTGGCAAGCGTGAACAAGTAGCCATGAAAATGGCACATTTTTGTCATAAAATCCAATGCACGTCTTTGGACAAAATATGTGCCTTTTGCGCAGAGTAACCGAGCAAAAACGTCACAATTCCAAATAGATACACTTGTATATACAAAAAGACCATGTCTTTTCATAGAAAAAAAGGCATACAAAAAAATTATAAAAAAAAGAGGCCTAATCTCACTTTTTTAGGGCTAAGCTGAAAAAATGGCAAAAAATGCCAATAAAAAAGCTATGCCCAAGTAAGAAGGCCCCCTTTCATAGTCTATTCACCACGGCTCGACAAAGCTTCTAAGCTAGATTCAGCCGCATTCACGATGGCGTCAGCAAGCGCAAGGAAGCCCTTCTTAGCATAGGAATCTTCCTCAAGCATAACCACAGGCACGCCGCGGTCAGCTGCCACAACTGTCGCTGGATCAAGAGGAATGGCGCCAAGAAATGGCAAGCCATAACGTTCAGCAAGCTCTTTACCGCCGCCCTTCTTGAACAAATTGATTTCGCCATGACAGTGAGGACAGTAAAGACCACTCATATTTTCCACAACGCCCAAGGTATTGGCCTGAGCATATTGCAGGAAATTGATGGCTTTACGCACGTCAGCCAAGGAAATTTCTTGTGGTGTCGTGACAACAACACAGAGTGCATCAGGAATGGTCTTCAAGACCGTCATGTGCTCGTCGCCAGTTCCTGGAGGGGAGTCGATGAGCAAGAAGTCTAGTTCACCCCACTGCACATCAGACACAAACTGACGGATAGCAGCGGTCTTTTTAGGACCACGCCACAAAACCGCTGTATCGCGATCTTTGAGCAAAGAGTCCATAGAGACGACATATAAGTTTTCACCAGCTGGCGCAGGGTATAAAAACTTGCCATCTTCGCTAGCTTCAAGACCACCATGGGAACCAAGCAGGTTAGGCACGCTTGGGCCGTGGATGTCAACGTCAAGAATGCCGACTTTATATCCGCGAGCAGCCAAGGCCGCTGCTGTGTTCACAGTCACAGAGCTTTTGCCTACGCCACCCTTACCACTCATAATAAAGAGCTTATACCGGATGCGGTCAAGAGTTGACGAAATTTTCTTATCTTGAACAGCGTGGCCGTTGCCAGCCGCACCGCTTTTATTACTTGAACACGAACTACATGACGACATAAAAAGTCCTCCACTCTATATGTGGGTACGCCTACCCGTTGGGACACAAGTTTGAGAACAAAGCCAAAGGGACTTTTGATGAATTTTGCTCATTGGTCAAGAAGATTAGGGCATATAAGGGCAGATTAGAGTACATTAGGACACATTAAGGCCCTTTACGCCAAAAGTAACGTAAAACGTGCCAAATCTACCTTACCAACCATGCTCGCCTACCAAGTCCACAAAGGACACCATGCCTCGTTGTTGACGATAGACGCGACCATCGCGCTTACGAATAACGGTCAACATTTGTTGACGACGACTTCTGCCTACAGGCAAGACCATAAGCCCAGCCTCATCTAGTTGGTCAATGAGCGGTGTAGGAATGCTTGGACCACCAGCTGTTACTATGATGCGGTCAAACGGTGCTTCATGCAAACAGCCCACAGTACCATCAGCTAAATGACAAAAAACATTGGTATATCCAAGCTTTTGCAAACGATCTTGTGCCGCAGAATGAAGCTCTGGAATACGCTCAACTGTGTGCACGGTGGCACCCAGCGTGGCAAGGATAGCCGCTTGGTATCCCGAACCTGTGCCTATTTCCAAAATCTTCATGCCAGTGTGCACATCCAAAAGCTCGGTCATCAAGCCTACTATATATGGTTGTGAAATGGTTTGACCGTGGCCAATGGGTAAGGGTCTGCACTCATAGGCTTGCATTTGCAAAGCCTCTTGTACAAAAAGATGCCTTGGCACCGATCCAAGAGCCGCCAATACGCTAGGCGCAACAATGCCACGAGGTACAAGATCTTCTCGTACCATGCGTTCACGATTACGGCGTAAATCCAGCATGGGATTAATTGATGGACGGCGCGGCGGTCTAAACACGGGCATGCTCTTTATGAAAAACTGTGCACGATGAGTACTTGCCAATGCGACTAGGATATGTCTTCAAACTGCTTCTTTTGCTTTCTGGCGCCTGTTCGATTAGGGCGGACTCGTATTTTACTACGGTTACGTATTTCTATTCGTAAAAAACTTCGTTCGCCTCGCCAGAAAAACAAAATAATCAAGTTTGACGACACACCCTAAGCTCATAAAAAATAGTCCGCAAAAGGTCCATGGTCTATACGTTTACAAGCAAAAGTATTCACTATCTGCACAGAAGGGCAAAACAGATTTTTTTGATGAAGTCAACGGCATATTTGCTGAAGAAACAAGTAATTGCATAAAGTGCCCCTTTTCTAGCCTTGACTTCTGAGCTAGCTATGCCAAACTAGCCCTAACATTTTGTCACCACCATGAGGTTTTCTATGATGTACGTTCATGATTTGATGACTACAGGTCTACTAACGCTTTCCCCCACAGACACCTTAAAAGATGCTCGTGCCTTAATGGCCCAAGCACATATCCGCCATATTCCCATTATTGATGAGCATGGGTATTTGTGCGGTCTTGTGACACACCGTGACTTGCTCATGGCGAGTGTCTCTTTGTTTGCCGATGTCCAAGCAAACGAGCAAGATGAGATTGACGCTGGCATTCCCTTGCACGCTGTCATGCTTAAGGATATCACAACAGTTGACGCCAACAGTTTATTACGCGATGCAGCTGAGCTTCTGCTCAACCATAAATTTGGTTGTTTGCCTGTCATGCAGGGCGATAAACTTGTAGGCATTGTAACCGAAGCGGACTTTTTAAAAATGGCCATTCGTCTTTTGGACGCTGTGACTCTTCATTAAGGTAAAGGAATTTCATGTCAGCACTTAAAAGTCTTTTTGGAACCGTATTTCTTTTTGCTATTCTCGCTGCCCTTGGAGCTGGTGGCTACATGCTCTTTAATGATACAACTGGGCCAAGCTTGACCATAAGCCCAAACCTTGATCGTGTCGCTCCAAAGCGTGAGCTAACAGTAACCGTGGCAGATGCTGATTCTGCGCTCCGCTCTGTTCGCGTCACAGCGCATCAGGAAGCGCGCTCTGTGGTCGTTGTGGATCAGGCCTTTACTCCTAATACCACAAGCCAAGATATTGTCTTTTCTTTGAGCAGTGCTGGTATTAAAGATGGTCCTTTTGTGCTTGAAATCAGTGCTACGGATGCCTCCTATGGCAATTTCATGAAAGGCAATAGCACGACACAAAGCTACAATATGAATATGGACTCACGTCGTCCGCGTATCACCACAAATACCACGCCACCATATATCCGCCGTGGCGGCAGTGGTGTTATTGCGTACACGGTTTCTGAAGACACGGACAAAACAGGTATCCAAGTTGGCGACCTCTTTTTCCCAGCATTTCAGCAAGATTCAGGCGAATTTGTGTGCTTCTTTGCCTTCCCTTATTCCATGACGGTTGCCGACTTCCAACCGGAGCTCATGGCACAAGACCTTGCAGGCAATATCACCAACACCCGTCTTGCGCATTACCCATTAGACAAGCAGTTTAAGCATGACAAAATTCCGCTGTCTGATGCCTTCTTGAACAGAAAAATGCCTGAATTTGCTGATATTTTTGATGATGACATGACCATGGATGAAATGTTCATCAGAGTCAATTGCGATTTGCGTCAAGGCAATGTGCAAGCTTTGATGGATCTTGCCTCGAACACATCTAGCACCATGATGTGGAAGGGAGCTTTTGCCGGCTTACCACGTTCAGCCAACCGCGCTGGCTTTGGTGATCACCGCAGCTATGTCTACCGCGACAAGGTTATTGATGAACAAACCCACCTTGGCCTTGATTTTGCTTCTGTAGCACAGGCTCCTATCCCTGCTGGTAATGCAGGCATCATCCTCTTTGCTGGTGACCTTGGCATTTATGGTCAGCTTGTGGTCATTGACCATGGTCTTGGACTCATGTCCTTATACTCACACATGAGTGAAATTGACGTCCATGTTGGCGACCACGTGAATAAGGGCGATGTTCTTGGCCGCACTGGCACCACTGGTATGGCTGCTGGTGACCACTTGCACTTTGGCATGTTGGTTGGTGGCATTGAGGTGCAACCACTGGAGTGGCTAGACGGGCATTGGATTCAAGACAACATCTACGGTAGATTAAAGAAGTAAGAAAAACTTCTCAAACAAAGTAAAATCCAATGCCGTCGTCATGGATTGTCGGGCATTGGATTCAAGACAACATCTACGGTAGATTAAAGAAGTAAGAAAAACTTCTCAAACAAAGTAAAATCCAATGCCGTCACCATGGATTGTCGGTCATTGGATTCAGGATAATATCTACGGTAGATTGAAGAAGTAACTACGCAAACACGCATCAACTATATACTATCAAAGCCTTCCCTGTTCGCAGCGGAAGGCTTTGTTGTTTTTGCACCAAAGCGTACCCAGCCCCTACTTTGTGCCTTTTGTCATTATCCTACACAACATCAATCAAAAGCACTCACTTCACGACCATTTTCAAGCCCGTCCGACCATGCTAGCCACCATGTTCCCGTAGTGTGCATATGAATGTCACACTTAATCAGGAAAGCTTACTAGTTAATGATGCATTATTGCACTGAAAAACCCTAGCAAACTTTGTGAAAAAACGCATTAACGCCCCTATCTCAACCTTAGCATTGCAAAAATGCACTGCTGTTTTTACAGCGATGAATATCTAAAGCCTCATTGTCGCAATTTTGCAACATCTGAATTAGAGTGCCATTTCATAACGCTCAAATTCTCACAAAAAGAACGCTTGTCAGAACAAGCACACTTGAGTCTCATTCATAACCTATTAAAATAACATACTTTGTATACTTTGGCACGCTCCATGCTTTAAGAAAGTCAAGAGCGACGCAAAGACTGCACTCACAGTCCTAGCACTGGTGCACTCACACCACAGCTCGCCAAATGGACTTTCAACTCACCGTGAAAATCCATTTGAAGGAGAGTTAAGGGCTCTCGACAAATTTTTAGCATATTCATCCTCCACTCCAATAACGATCTTTAACCACGACTTTTAGGAGCTTATCATGACTCAGCTTGCTTGCGATTGCCTCATGTCTCCCCAAGAGCAACGCCTTCACGACAAGATCGAAGGCAAAGTAGACCGTTTCCGCGCAACCCACGAACGCGTA
>JAWXUA010000047.1:0-17068 GCA_044433065.1 Pseudomonadota bacterium | reverse complement strand
CCCCCACCCCCCTTCCTTCAAAACTTTTTATTTGTGGATGGGAGTGTCTTCTTTGTATGGAATGTAAGGCCACATGGGAGAGTAAAATTTTAGTCTTATAAACTGCTACGTTTACAGTTAATTACATACGGAGCCATACGTATTTTGCCCAGTGACAAAATTATACGGCCACGACGCTCTTCACTGTTTGCCTCCCCCAGCTAGCCAATAACCCCTATTCCAAACTCGCTAAATATTCATCTTCACGGTCGATGGCGTTGTCCACGGCGTCTTGGATAGCGTCGAGGATGCGCATACGTCCTTCGGTACCATTGAAGAGTTGCGGTGTGATATTGCGGCCCATGCGTTGCATTTCTTGCAGGAAGAGGACTTCGTGCTCGATGTCGGGGGCTTTAGCGGTTTTGGCGATACGGTTAATGTGCGTAGCACCGAGGTAATTTTCATTACGCAAGGCTACGAATTGCTTCATGAAATCCATGGAATTGAGACCGGAGTCCTTTTGTCCATGCACATTTTCCCAACGGTTAACAAGGTCCTGACATTGAGCGTGGGTACTTTGGAGCAGACGCACTTGGCCAAGATTTGCGTTGACGCTTTCGAGGTGACTTTTGTCCATGGTGGGCAGGTCGGAGGCAAGGTCATCGCTGAGGGTTCGGGTGAGGAAGTCGAGGGCCTTGTCGAAATTGACTTCACCATATTGCGTTTGCAGGTGGGTGAAAGCGTCTTCAACGGTGCCAAAATCGCATACCGTGTCGCGGTACAGACCTTGAAGTTGGGTGACGCCACCAAGCTCATTGGCATCGGCAAGACCAGCTGCGGCGAGCGCACCATGGATGCCAGCTTGAATGGCGGCAGGTCCATGTTCATTCTCAATGTCCGCGGCAGCACCTTCGAGGGCTTCAATGACTTCTTTGGGTGCACCAAGGGTCTTGAGCTCTTCAATGGTGCTTTTGAGTGCGGCCCACGCGTCGCTTGGGTCCGAGAACTTGGCCAAAGCTTTTTCGCGAGCTTCATCTCGGTCAGCAGTATTGGCAAGAGCCTTTTTCAATTCGCCAAGGTCGTGGGCCTTGCCGATTTGGTTCATAAGCTCTTCATACATTTTCACGCGCTCAGCAATACGGCTATCTTCACTGCCACGCTCTTTGCGCTGCGCGAGGGAGAATTCTTTGCTCGTGTCATTGGCAAAGGTGAGCTCTTCCGCGGCATCAGCAATCATGGACGATGTATTGGTGACTTGCGTGGCTGTGCTTCCTGCAATGGTGCCAGTTGTTGTGGCAGTGCTTGCGGATGTTGATGATGTTGATTGTGTGTATTGTGTCGATTGTGTTTGTATGGATGTATCAATACTCATAGCGTTCACCTCATGACTGTATATCGTATTTTTTGACTACGATATGCATTTGCTCTTTGAATAAGCTATGCGAAAAGCGCGCCAAAGTGGCTACGTCATGCTTTTTATATATGTTGTAGCATTTTATATGGACAAAAAAGAATGTCAAGGGCAGTGAGTGTTGGGTTTTAGGTTTTTATAAATCTCTTCAGATGTTTATAGTGTTTTAATAAAAAGATTATGATGACTGGATGATGCGTCCCATTGCATGTAAATCGAAGATGGATTGCCACGTCATGCGCTATGGACTACGGTCTTTGGCCATAGATTTCGGAGCGCATTTCCTCGCAATGACAGACCTTGAATAGATAGTTTATCCTTTTTTATCAATTGTTTATATAAAATGTAGTATATAAAGGGAGACGCGCTATGATTCCAGTCGCTGTCATTGCGAGGAGCGACACCCGCGATTGTTGCTCAACGACTGTGTGAGCTGCGGAGCAACGTGGCAATCCATCTTCGGGCTACACAAAAGGAAAGGTCTTCTTTCTTTTAAACTATATTATGAAGTATACTGTGCTATTTCAAGAATTTAGTGATGGTTAAAAAAGTGTTTCAAGAGTGCTGGCCTTAAATAATGTACATTTGATAGTTGACAATAATTTGCAGTAATGGAAAAATCAAAACAAATAGGCCTAGTTTTTGCTTCTTTGTGCAATTGCCCATGATATTGCCAACTTTGTTGCTAGCATTACAGAGTATATGCAACAGTTTTGACAATGAAGTTGGCATTTTATTGAAGAGCAGAGCAGATTTGTGGCATTGAGGTCTTTTTTCCTATGCCTTTTGTTGAAGGTGTAGGATGTTGCCACTATAAAAAACTGTTGAACCACAAAAAAAACAAACAGCTGTGAAAGGCCATAGGGCTGTATTTACAGGTGTTTTCTGTTTTTTCTTATTTTTATGTAGGCTTGGCCTAAAATGGCCCATATTGGCACGTTTTGTGCTTAGAAAAAAGTATCTGACAAAAAACCATTCAGGAGAATGACCATGAAATTTACGCAAGAAGATCTCAAGAAGCAACAAGAACGCATTGCCGCCTTGCGCGAAGAATTTGGCCGTCTGAATAATGAGCTTGAACGTCAAAAGCGCGCCACTGGCTACACCAAAGAAGCTGTTGCCGCCATTGATTTGGAATCCATGCCACCTGCCATGAAAGCCGCTTTGGTCAAAGCCCAAGAAGAGGCCAGAAAAGCCGGTGCGGCACGCGCAGCACAAGCACGAGACAATGGCCCATCCAAGCCTGTAAAAGCCCCTGGTGCTGGCCGTCGCAACGCTATCCGCTTGTAGTTCCTGAGTAACGCTTTTTCACTAGGATTGTTGCCATGGCAGACGGTAGCTCAGGCTCAACTTGGATTTCTACACTTTTTAGTACGACGCTATACACTATCAATGTTCAAGATACTGGCGATGAAGCAGCATCTGCATTTGATAGTACTAAAATCTACAGTACTGATGCCATCTATACCGTAGAGCTTTCGGAGTATGCAGAGACCCTTCCTCTTGCTCTTCTGTACTGCATGTTTGAAATCGCTTTGTCCGACGTTGCAGCGCATAAAGCAGAAAACTACATGGCAAAGATTGAGGCCAATCAGGAGCTCCAGTCTGCGGCGTCCACTGCCATTGTTGCTGGGGAAGCGTTGCTGGATGGTATTTATGAGACCATGGATGAGCTTATTGCCGCTGATGATGATTGGATAGGTGTGGATGATTTTGAGACATATCTGTCTAGCATTTTTGTTGGCGAGGATGCGTATGGTGGAGTTACAGTTAATTACGCTAAGTTCGTCGAGACAACGCTAGACTATCTAACGGATGCGGGGGCGTATAGTATTGATATAGATAATTCTACTGTTGAAGTATCGGTAGATATGTATATTAATATCTATTGCACTGATAGCGATGGTAATGCATTCACATTGTATTATTGGGGCGGAGATGGTAGTGCTTTTGATGATCCAGACTATGAGGAGGGGACATATCCCACCCCCAACTTTATAGATAAAAATACAAATGTGCTCGATGCCACATCAGTAGCAAGCCTTACCAACGACATTCTTAACGCTTGTGTACTTGCTGACATCACCGAGATTGGCGGTGTCGCGCTATACGAAGTAGATGAGAATGGTGACGCCGCATACACAGTAGTTGATGGTGAAGTTATCTATACTAGTACTGCCGCTCTCACCTCTGACCAATTAGAGACCCTCCTTGAGGAACTGGAATTGGCACAAGAGAATGCATCGTCCACAACCCAAACAGATATGGTGTACGCTGAGGAATACCTTGGCCAGTACAATTCCTATCTGACTGGTAGTAGCTCAACGCTTGATGATTATAGTAGTTCGCTTATGTCCATTGCAGGGCGCATTGGCTAAATAGTGTTCCAGTAATATTTTTTCACTAGGATTGTTGCCATGGCAGACGGTAGCTCAGGCTCAACTTGGATTTCTACACTTTTTAGTACGACGCTATACACTATCAATGTTCAAGATACTGGCGATACTGAAGCATCTGCATTTGATAGTAGTAAAATCTACAGTACTGATGCCATCTATACCGTAGAGCTTTCGGAGTATGCAGAGACCCTTCCTCTTGCTCTTCTGTACTGCATGTTTGAAATCGCTTTGTCCGACGTTGCAGCGCATAAAGCAGAAAACTATATGGCGAAGATTGAGGCCAATCAAGAGCTCCAAGCTGCGGCGTCCGTTGCTATTGCTGCTGGTGAAGCGTTGCAAGAAGAGGTGTATGCTACTACGAGTGCCTTTATTTCAGCCAATGATGACTGGGTAACAACAGCTGACTGGACTCCCACTCATAATGCAGGCACGAATTATGATACTGCTTTTGGAGCGTCGCTAATAGCATTTTTAGAAGACAGCGACTATGTCGGCGTAAGTGGAGACGTTACAGCTTCGTACGTTTTCACTAGTGATGGTAATACGGCAGTTTGGACTCTGACAGGTTTTTCTGCGTTGGATGAAGATGGTAATGTGTATGAGCTTACTGTTACGTATACGGTGCAGCGTGCTACTGCTGAGGATAATGTCACCACGCCGTTTGTTGTAGATGGTGGTACGTTTATCATAGCCAGTGGCGATACCGCCGCTACTACCAACGTACTTACCACAACGCTCAACTCAGACACGGACGCAGACATCATCAGCGCTTGTGAGCTTGCTGACATCACCGAGATTGATGGTGTAACCATCGAGGCAGGTGCCACTCTCACCTCTGACCAATTAGCCACCCTCATTGAGGAACTGGAATTGGCGCAAGAGAATGCATCGTCCTCCACCCAGACAGATATGGTGTATGCTGAGGAATACCTTGGCCAGTACAATTCTTATCTGACTGGTAGTAGCTCAACGCTTGATGATTACAGTAGTTCGCTTATGTCCATTGCAGGACGCATTTAAACTGCTTATTTTGCTTTCTGGCTTCGTTGGACTCGTATTTTACTCCGGTTTCGTATGTCTATATACGCGCCCTTCGTAAAACACTTCGTCCGCCTCGCCAGAAAACAAAATAATCAAGTTTAAAGGCATACCAGAAACTTTAAAGTATATCACGCACTTTGCGCACAATATATAAGGAGATGATCTTATGAGTGTAGATGCTACTTCGTCCAGTAATGCTACTACCGCTATGAGCACTGTTGGTTCTACCAGTTCTGGTAGCTTGCAACTCTTGTACGCACAGCTTCAGCTTGAGCAAGCAGACCTCGCTCAAGATGACGCCATGGCCTATCTCGATAAAATTGAGGCAAGCCAAGCAGAGCAAAGCTTGTGCGCTGACATGATTTCGCAGGCAACAGCACTTATGGAACAGGCAGATTCTGGTGACTGTTGTGTTGTTATGCCACAAGAAATGATTGATTATTTTGAAGATCGTGGCATTACGTTTGACCTTGATGGTGATGACTATTCACATGACGTTGACCAATGGGAATACAACATCGAGAACATGTCCACGTATCGTGACGAACTTGGTACGGAAACCCAAACGGACATGGTTTATGTTGAAGACTTTATGGGCCAGTACAATTCCTATCTCACTGGTGCAAACTCCACCATTGAGTCTGGCAACCAAACCTTGCAGACCATTGTGTCATAAAGGGGAATACCATGAGTGTAGATGCTACTTCGTCCAGTAATGCTACTACCGCTATGAGCACTGTTGGTTCTACCAGTTCTGGTAGCTTGCAACTCTTATACGCACAGCTTCAGCTTGAGCAAGCAGACCTCGCCCAAGATGACGCCATGGCCTATCTCGATAAAATCGAGGCAAGCCAAGCTGAACAAAGCTTGTGCGCTGAAATGATTTCGCAAGCAACAGCACTCATGGAAGAGGCTGACACCAACGGTGAGGCTGTGCAAATGCCTTATGAAATGGTATGCTTTTTCCAAGACCGTGGCATTACCTTTGACCAAGCTGGTGATGACACAGCTTCTGGTAATATCTATGACCAGAATGGTGATTGGATTGATACGCAGCACAGTGCCGATGAATGGGAATACAATATCGAGAATTTGTCCACCTATCGTGACGAACTTGGTACGGAAACCCAGACCGACATGGTCTATGTTGAAGACTTCATGGGTCAGTACAATTCCTATCTCACTGGTGCGAACTCCACCATTGAGTCTGGTAACCAAACCTTGCAGACCATTGTGTCATAGTATTTTTGGGCCTTGTTCATGGGGGCAGGGCCCATATTCCCGAGCGTTACGGCCACCTTTTGCCACTCTATTTGTATTTAAGTGAGGATATTATGGAAAATATAGAAGATAAAACCCTTGAAGAGATGCAGGCCAAATTTCTTGAAGCTCAAGCAGCCCTTCTTGCTCAAGGTGGCACTGTAGCGGACACCCTTGAAATCGACCTTGAAACCCTCGAACCTTTATATACGCTGGCATACAACCATTATGTTTCTGGCAACTATGATGATGCCAATACACTTTTCCAAGCATTATGCCTGTATAACCACTCTGATGTTCGTTTCTGGATGGGTCTTGCTGGCACGCGTCAAGCCTTGGGTGAGTATAAGGCCGCCATTGAAGCCTATTCCATGGCTGGTTTGATAACGCTCATGGCTGACCCAACACCTTTCATTTACGCCAGCATTTGCCATATGAAACTTGGTGATATGCAATCTGCTAAGGGTGGCCTTGAAGGTGCTTTGCTCCTTGGTAAGGGCGATGCTCAATATGATGCCATCATCAAAAAGGGTGAGGTTTTGCTTGAAGCTGTGAACGCAAATCTGCTTGCCCAAGAGAGTAGCCAAAGCGAGGCATAATCATGAGTGTCGATACTATTAATTCGAGTTCTACAAGTAGTTTATACGACACCTCGCAAGTCAGTGAAACTGCCACCACAGCGGCTAACCAGACATCTGGCAATACTACAGTCATGTCCTCCACTTCGGGCAAGACGACGTCAAGCTCATCGGCAAGTACGGATAATGACCTTCCTAATTTGTCGACGCCCACAACCACAAGCACGGGCTTTTCTGGCCTTTCCCTTGAAAGTCTTGTGACGGCTATCGGTAATACCGAAAGCAAGCAAGCTTGTGCTGAAGGTGTGGAGAGAATGGAATGGCGCGCTGATAAAATTAATGAGAATAATCAGCTGAAGCTTGATGAAATGGCTGACAACATGGAGACCATGAAGAAGCAGGAGAAAGTTGGAAAGTTTACGGAAGCTTTCCAATGGATTGGTGCCATTCTTGGTGCTGTTGCTGCCGTTGCTTCCATTGCTGTTGGTGTGCTCACAGCAAATCCGCTCCTCATTGCTGGTGGCGTCATGGGCGTAGGTATGGCTGTTGACAACATAGTCAGTGTTGCCACTGGTGGTGAACAGTCCATGATGCAGGGCATTGCCAAAGGCCTTGAAAAATTGGGCGCGTCAGAAGATGCGGCGTATTGGACTGCTTTTGCCGTTAACCTCATTGTCACTGCTATCACTGTTGGTCTGAGTGTTGGCGGTGCTGTCAGAGGTATCGCTTCAGGGGTAGACGCTGCGGCTAAGGCCATGAGCGTTACCAAGCAAGTGCAGTGTGTTGTGCAATTGGCATCGTCCCTCAATACAGTAGCCAGTGCTTCTGCTGGCATGGCAAGCGCTGCATATGACTATCAGCTTGCTAAGTCTCAAGCAGAACAAGTGGATATTGAAGCCGTCCTTGAGCAAATTAGAATGGCACAAGAACTTGAAGAAGCCATGATTCAAGCACAGATGGAACGCTCCAATGACTTGTTGACCTCGGTCAACGACATTGTTGAAGAAGCCAATTCCACTGCTATGACCATCATGACTAGCGCACCTGCCATGGTGTAAGGAGATTTTTTTATGACGACAATCACTGGTCAGGTTACTAATACCCAAACCTACGATCCTACCCTGCTCCCTCAATCTATTGAAAATGCAGCCACAGCAGCGACCACGGATAACACTGTAGTTGACCCTAGCTTACTGAGTGCTCTTAGCCAAAGTTCTGCCACGGCGTCCACAGCGTCCACCTCTGCTGAGACGCCGACATTGGCTGAGCCAACTATGGCCCCAACAGCTTCAAACTACTATGTCTGTTCTGGCTTGCCTTCTCCTGGGGCTGCCATGATGGCGACCATGGTTGAGAATACCGCCGAAGAACGCCGCGATAACGCAGAAGTCCGCATTGCACAGACTGATGTTATTGTTACTCAAATGGAAAATCAGGCTGATGAAATGCGTAGCAATGCCGCTAAACAGTTGGCCATGGGCATTGTGAGCGGTGTGCTGAACATTGCTTCCGCTGCTGTCAACTTTGCCATGACTGCCAATACGATGAAGCAGACCAGTGGCCTCGATTTGACCAACGAAGCGGATAGAACCGCGTTTCAAGGGTTGTCGATGAAGCAGCAGGGTTTTAGCTCTGCCCTGTCAGATGGTATGTCTGGTCTTACTGGTATGATCGATGCTGGTGCTGATTATGCAGACACCTTGTCTCAAGCACGGATTAAAGAAATGGATGCTGATATTGAACAGCAACAGGCATTCCGTGATATCTTGCAAAGCCTTGATGAAGCTTTGTCACAGCAAATCAGCAAGGCTCTTTCCACTATGGAAGCAATTCAAAGCGATATGAACCAAACGCGTACGCGTATTGTTGGCTAGGATTTTAGGCAAGTCGCTATTGGACTAAATAGCGACTTGCCATTCTTGTATAATGCATGTAAAGTTTTTATAGTTTTTATGTGAGTATATCATATTGTATGGTTTTTTACTCTTATGAGTACGTTATACGCACTGATAAATATGTTGAATGATAACGGTGTATAGCAAGAAGGAATACTATGTCGCGCTTAAAAGCTGCGGTGGAATATATTGCGGAGCTTGCTGGATGGTCTGCTCCACAAGCTGATACCAAAGGCCAATACTTTTTTGCGCTCGATGGCGCTCTTTCTGTGTCCATTATGTCGCCAGATGGCATGACGTGCATCATGAAATCTACCATGATGACGTTACCACAGGATACAAGAGAAGCTGACGAGCTTTTAACTGTGTGTGCACGCCGTGCCCTTGGCCGCGCGCGCTCCAGTCAAAGTATTGTGACTGTGGAAGGCAATCTTGCTATTTTATATGACTCCATGCGCTTTGATACTACAGAGCTTGATACTATCGCCTTGCGCTTGCGAGATTTTCTCAATGATCTTGCTTGGTGGAAGGATATGATGGCACCACATAAAACTTCAAGTAGTACTGTTGGTACTACTGTGGGCCAAAGCAGCGATAATAGTGGCTTGCCAAAAGGCATGTTTGTGCCTGGTGCTGGCTGGGTTACTTTATAGTTCTCCTTGATTTATGTTTTGTGCTAAGGATTGGTGACTGAGTGACACATTGCTATGTGACATATAGATATACAATACTACAGGTGCTTTGTATAACACTGTTGTTATTCTTTACGTGCGCCACAACACCTTTGGTTCCCACCGCTTCAGCACAAAATACAGTGCACTCTTTTTCTGTGCCCTATACACACTATTCTGACCGTGAGCCATTAACAACGCTACTTTCAGATTTTGCACGCACCCAAGGCCTTAATGCAAGCTTTTCTGCTGGGGTTGTAGGTGTTGTCAACGGGCGTTTCACGAAGATGAAGCCCGCACAATTTCTCGCTGGCATGCAAAGCGCCTTTGGGGTGACGTATTATCGCCTTGGAAATACGCTCTATTTTTACCACACAAACGAAATAAATCGTACCTTTATCACGCCGCATGCCATGAGTGCACAGCGGCTCTTCACGCTTTTGCACGATGCCAATATTTTGGCCCCACAATTGCCTGCTGAGCTCATGCCCAACAATGCCATGATTGTGGTGTCGGGCCCTGATGGCTATCTCGAGCAGATTATGCGTGCGGTAAACGCCTTTGAAAGCACCCAAACCACACAATTTGGCATGCAGGTCTTCACGCTGAAATATGCGTGGGCTGAAGATATTACCGTAGACAGCATGAATTCCACCCTCACGGTCCCTGGTGTGGCAAGTATTTTGCGCGCCATGGTGACTGGCGGTAGCACGTCTGTGAGCCGTACCGTACAGCAAAGTGCTACAGTGGATAGCCTTGGCGGCACTGGTCTTGCGGCGGTGGGCAATGAGACGCAGACGGCTAATAATAGTGCGCAGTCCGCACAAGGGCCACAAGCTGGGCATAGCGTCAGCATTATGGCGGATCCTCGGGTCAACGCTGTTTTGGTGCATGATGCGCTGTACCGCATGCCGTACTATGAAGCTGTCATCAAAGACCTTGATAAGCCTGTGGAATTAGTGGAAATCCACGCAGCCATTGTGGACATTGACGCCAATTACCAGCGCGATTTGGGTGTGAACTTGATGGGTTCCACAAGCTCGGGCGGCACGACAGTGGGCGGCTCGCTTACAAGCTCAAGCTCTAGCTTAACGTCGTCTTCTGGCGTCCTTGATGGTTTGAGCACGGGTGGCACCTTGTCCACCATTTATAGTCAAGGTTCGGACTTTTTCCTTGCGCGCATACAAGCCCTTGAAGAAGATGGCGATGCTCGCGTGCTTGGGCGTCCTTCTGTTTTGACTGTGGATAATGTGCAGGCTTCTCTTGAAAATACAAGTACCTACTATATCCAAGTTGCTGGCAATGAAACTGTGGACCTCTTCAAAGTTGAAGCTGGTACGGTCTTGCGCGTGACACCGCATATTATCCGTGAGGCTGGTAAACCAGACACCATTAAGCTTGCTGTGTATGTGCAGGACGAGCAGGGCGACGATGATGATACCACCACAACCAATGCTGGCATTCCGCCCATTAAGCAGACCACCATCAATACCCAAGCTGTTGTGGGCGTAGGGCAGAGCTTGCTCATTGGTGGCTATTACTATGAGCAACAAACGCAAAGCAATGAAGGTGTACCAGGCTTGAAAGACGTGCCTATTCTTGGGGCCTTGTTCAAGACCAAGAGTACCACGACCAAGCGCATGGAACGCCTCATCTTGATTACGCCGCGCGTCATTTCTTTGGATGATTTGCCAGCTGTTCCTGACCACATCGACGAGCCATCGTTTTTGCGTTCACCAACGCAAGATAATTATAATGCCCGTGAACCCAAAGTGTCGCCAAGCCAAGATGGCGGTTGCAGTCGCTCCCGTGAGCCCAAGCCAAGCGATGGCATGACGACCGAGCTTCCACGCTATATGTCGTGCATTGTTGTGGACGGTCGCGCGTAATGCAAGCATCCAATGCCATAGCCTTACGCGTCTTTTCTGGGCCGCATATTGGCGCAGAATTGCAATTGCCCCTCGGCGACCATGTCCTTGGTTATGAGGACTCTTGCGACATTATCCTTGTGGACGCGAGCCTTTTGGGGCGTCATGCTGTTGTGCGTGTGACCGAGCAAGGAGACCTGAGCACAAGTCAGGATGGCGATGCCGCGTCGCGCTTTGCTGTGTCGGTGACGCCGCTTGATGGTGAAATTTTTGTGGAGGGCGAACTTGTTTCGCTGCAGGGTATGGCCCTTGCGCCGTGCACTTTGTTTGAAGTGGGCACAAC
The DNA here is from genome assembly GCA_044433065.1 of Pseudomonadota bacterium. Classification (GTDB taxonomy): domain Bacteria; phylum Desulfobacterota; class Desulfovibrionia; order Desulfovibrionales; family Desulfovibrionaceae; genus Nitratidesulfovibrio. The sequence continues at coordinate 5,623 of JAWXUA010000047.1, read as the reverse complement.
GTCATTGGCATGGAATGCTGTGGGCGCGTCATGGTCTTCCATGAATGTGACCAGCTTGACAGGCCATGGTTTTGGAGCTGGCGGCGCAGCGGTTGGACCAGACGCTGAAGCAGAGCATGCTGAACTTGGCGAGCCTGTTGCTGGCGATGGTAGCCTTGCTTTTTATGATGATCTTGGTGTTGGTCTTGATGGTGCGGCTGAAGGGGGAGCAGATGGAGAAGGGCAACTTGCCCAAGCTTCTGAGCCCTTGTCATTGCGTCGTCAGGCTGAAAAGGTTGCCGCGCTTCCTATCAAGACGCTGATTGCCATTTTCTTAGCGATTTTGTGCATTTGCGGTGTTTTGGTGAGCTTTGAAGGCCGTGCTCCAGATATGGTTGAGCATGCCAGCGAACTTGAAAGCACATTGCACACCATGGGCATGACGGGCCTTACCGTGACCAAGACCGATGATGGTATTGTGGTGCAGGGCATGCTGGACAGCCATGAGCAGCGCACAAAGCTGTGGAAGGTGACGTCTTCGCTTTTGTATCCTGTTGAAATTGATGCCGTTGTGCGTGAAGATTTACTTTTAGCTGTGGCCGCGGCCTTTAATAGCCGCCATATGTATCCTGAAGTTGTATCCCTGCCAGACATTGAGCCTGTGGCGGTGGAAGGCAATGAAGTCCATGTAGGCACGCCACATGCCGAGACAGCAATTCAAATTTCTGGTTATTTCCAAGATGGCCAAGTGGAAGCGTGGGCCTTCCAAGCCATGCGCAAAGATGTGCCATCCGCGTTCCAAGCAGAGCGCGTTGTGCGGCATGAAGACGAGGTCAAAGCTGTGCTTGAACCAGCTTTGCTCGAGGCCAATCTAAAGCATGTGCGCACGCGCTTTATGCCAGGTGTCGTGCAGGTGGCAGGGCATTTTGACCTAGCACAGCATGAAGCCTTAGATAATGCACTCATTGCCGTGCAAGATCAGCTTGGTGTGCCTATTCGCTTTGAGGTCTATGCAGTCTTGCCAAAATCCATTCAGGTGGCTGCGGCAACCAATACAAGTGACCCACGCGCTCTTAAAGATGCCCACAAAGAAGCCAAGAAAGAGGCTGATTTGGCACTGGATGAAGAGGAAGTCCAAAATCCTTTGGGAGACTTGAAAGTTATCAGCGTCACGCTGACTCCTTTGTGCTTCTTTACCACCGATGATGGACAGCGTTTCTTTGAAGGTGCTGTTTTGCCAAGCGGTTATAGTGTGGAAAAAATTACCATGGATGCCTTAACATTAAAGAAAGATGTTGCTGAAAAAGTGCACAATTTGCGAGGTAATCATGACTAGTGACGCCGTAAATAGTAATGCTGAAGCACCTTTTGTGACAGCGTTCGATATTGTTGGTAATGACCCATCTGGGCAAGCGTATAAAACCGTGAAAGAAGAAGTCTTTGACATGGATTTGCGCATCAAAAAAGCCATGGATGCAGGTCTTACTGCGGATGAAATGAAATTGGCGCAACAGGTTCGTGCGGCAACATTGACTGCACTTTCTGTTGTAGAAAAACTTGGCGAAAAAAGCGCATAAAGGAGAAGGGTATGGCGTATCTCAATACTGAGAATTTTACTGGTGTTTATGGTAATATTAGTGATGTTTTTAATACTTTTGTGCAAAAAATTGCTGCATATGGTGTTGATATTGCAAGTGAAATTGGAAAACTCGATGACGAAAGCATTGACCAAGCAGACCTCATTGAAATTGAATTTGCCATGGGCCAGTACAATGCTATGCTTGAAACAGCATCCACTGTTGTTAAAAGCATTACGGACATGATGTCCACACTTGCACAACGAAGCGCATAATGGTGACTCATGACGTGTGCGTTGTGGCTATGTCATGACTGATTTTATGGTGGGCTCATGACGCACGTTTAATGAGTTTTCACATTGCTTTTTCTGTCTTATTACGAGGGAATCATGCTTTCACAGTCAGAAATTACACGTCTCTTGGATGTTGCCAATGCGGCATGCCACCATGGCCACGTTTTTCAAGCACGCATCATTTTGGCCGGCATTTTGTCTGCTAAGCCAGATCACGTTCCAGCCATGCTTGGTCTCGTGTATAGCCACATTGTGACCGATGACTTTGTCACCGCAGAAAGCATGCTGAGCGAACAAATTTTGCGCCATGTGCCCGATGATGTGGATGCCAAGGCCATGCTTGGTTTTGTGTACTCCATGACGAAGCGCCCAGAAGAAGCCCGCGCCACCTTGTTGCCTTTAACGCAAATAGACGATGGTACGGTCAACGAAAAAGTTGCGGCCATGGCCAAGGAAATTTTGGCTACGCTATAGCATTTTTGTGCACACTTGCAGGCCAATTGCACAAGGTCTGATGAGCTTTTATTTTGCCGCTTTTCGGCCCTCTCATCACGACGTAAAACGGTATTGGGGGCATCATGTCAACAGAGAGAATTGTCATTGCTATCGATAGCTTGTCAGGTTTTGACATGTTAGAACGAGTGCGCTCTCATAACGACCTAGGCGTTGGTTTACATAACGACCTAGGGGATGCGCTTCATGACGCAAACCGTGCACTCCCACAGCCAAGCCACGATGCCGTTATAGCCTTTGAATCAGCCATGCAAACGAGTCAATATGTTGTGCCCGTGAGCCACGCGCAACAGGTGGACTTTACAAACACCATGGCCATGGTTGACGATGCTTCCCTTGTGTCCGATGCTGTTGCCACAAAAGAAGCTGTGGTCCTGCCATCGCCAGAGACCTTGCTTGCCGATGGTGTGCGTCAATTGCAGACTGGTCTTGTCGATGGTGTGCGTCAATTGCAGACTGGCCTTGCCGATGGGGCGTCCATTGCACCATCGTTTACACCTGCTGAGGCATCATGGATGGAAGCCCTACCAGCACCTGAAAGGGACACCTTTCAGCGTGGCGTAGAGAATTTGGAGGGTCTTGTACAGTCAGTAACAAGCGAGACCATATCCCAAAAGGGACTTCTCCAATTGCAATTCGCCATGGAAGAGATTACCGTCTATAAAGAGATAGGCATACAAATTTCACAAAAATCAGCTTCAAGCGTTGAAACTGTCATGTCGCAAACAGAATAACATATTTTGATGCCATGCAGTAGTACAATGTAGATGCATCCATTGTACTATAGTTTTTTGGAAATATTGAAGGAATGGTCAACATGAATATACATGCACACGATATATGGTCACGAACAGGCAGTATACGGCGTTTTTGCAAGGTGATGATACTCATCTTGTTGACGTCGCTGCTTGTTGCGTGCAAAACACCAGTATATCAGGGCCTTTCTGAAGACCAAGCCAATGAAATGCTTTCGACCTTATTGCGTCGTGGCATTTCTGTTGAAAAAATTGCTGAGGGCAAGACGGGCTTCACCATTTCTGTGGAAGAAAGTCAACTTGTTCAGGCCCTTGAAATCTTGAAGAATAATAATCTTCCGCGTGCGAGCTACAATACTCTTGGCGGCATTTTTGCTGGCGATGGTATGATTGCTTCTCCATCGGAAGAATCTGCGCGTCTATCCTTTGCCTTGAGCGAAGAATTGGCCAATACTTTTTCCAGTATTGACGGTGTTTTAACATCGCGCGTTCACGTTGTTTTAGCCTCCACTGACCTTGCCTCCGATATCCATACGCCAGCCTCAGTTGGTGTCTTTTTGCGCCACACGCCAGACTCACCAGTGGTCAATCTTATTCCGAAAATTCGCGAGATTGCCGCCAAAGCTGTGCCTGGGCTGGACTATGAGCGCGTCTCCGTCATGCTTGTGCCTGTGCGCGAAAGCTTCACCGTGCCTATGGCTAAGACACCAGAATTTTTAGGACTTCCATTTATTCCTGAAAATGGCCCACCTTATTTCATCATTGGCTCGGTGCTCATCATCGTTGCAGCAACAATGGCCCTTGTACTTATTGCTCTTTCTCGCTTCCAAGAAGTACGAGCGCGCCGCAAAGAAGAGGCGGAAAGTTCGGAAGAGTCGTAGAACGTTGTTCCATAAGGTTGCGCCATGCATAAAGGTTTTTTCACAGATGTCATGCAGCATCGGCCCGCGCTTTTCGCGACCATGTTGACCTTTAACGGCTTAGCTCCGCATGGTGCCAGCCGTGAAGGCTTGTCTGCGAGCCCTGAAAGCTTGGCTGGAAGTTCGGACGGGGAGCAGAGCGCAAGCCAAGCGGCCTGCCTTCGCGCCCTAGCAAACGTGCAAGGACTTTCTGCGTCAGGCATGGCAACTCTTGCGGCTTCGCCCGTAGTGCAACGTCATATGCAAGCATCTGGCCTCATGAATATGGTCCCCCAAATGGTCCACAATGAAGACCAAGACCTGTCCGAGACTCTTCTTTCCTTTGACTCCGCTTCTCCGCTACTATTCTCAGACGTTCCGCAAACAGCGAGTACTCCGCAAAGCTTCCAACAATTTTGGGACTTTGCCGAAGAATCACGTCGCCTCGCTTTCCTCTCTCATCAAGAGCTTTCAAGTCTTCTCCAACATTTTGGCGTTGCCATCCACGCTAAGCACTACGCCCATCTTGTGCACAGCACAGATGTGGTGGCTTTGCGTCGTGCTCTTGGGGCTGAAGTTTATGCGTATGGTCTTGTGCGTGGGCGTTTTCAGGTTGGGAGTGTCGCTTCATTTTTTACGCTACGCAGTCAAGCTCTTGGCAGCAAAGGACAACATTTCGATGTCCAAACGCTTCTGCACAATATTCATCGCGATGGTGATGTTGCCCTTGGTGTCTGCATGGCAACGTGGCCACAGCATTTGCAAGAGCGTACATGTGCACTTATGGGGCGGCCCATTGCGCCCATCTACGACGCTGATGCCTCTGTTGTGCGCGGTGTCTGGTTCGCATTAAAAAAGTTGCTTTTACGGGAGGTTGCACCGCAATGGGCACCTTGTTTCGATTAACTAGCCAAGGCGTTCGTCCTGCTGCTGGTCAGCGCGTCATCAAAGCAGCTGATTTAGCCATGCTCGTGGAAGCCAATGATTTGCTCGCCACAGCAAGGGCTCGTGTGGCCAAAATGGAAGGCGATGCCCAAGCTGAATACGACCGCCGTAGTGCCGATGGCTACCGCGATGGCCAAGAGGAAGGCCGCCTTGAGCACGCTGAAAAGCTTCTTGAGACTGTCCTTTCGTCCGTTGATTTCATTGAAAATATCGAATCAACCTTGGTCAATGTTGTGTCTCAAGCTGTGCGTAAAGTTGTTGGTGAGCTGGACGACAATGAGCGTATCGTACGCATCGTGCGTAACGCTCTCATCTCGGTGCGTAATCAGCAAAAGGTCATCGTCCGTGTCGCGCCAGCTGATGAGGTTGCGGTCTCCGATGCCTTACGCCCCATGCTCCAGTCGACCCCAGGTTCCGGTAGCTTCCTCGATGTTATCGGTGATCCACGTCTCGAACGCGGTGCTTGTATGCTCGAAAGCGAACTCGGTGTTGTGGACGCAAGTCTCGAAACACAGCTCAAAGCCTTCGACAACGCCTTTAAAGCTAAATTGCGTTAGGTTTTATTTTTTGGGGGGAAGGGGAAACCCCTTTTTTAAAAATGGGGTTTCCCCTTCCCAGCGTTGCTCTCTGCATCCGTAAGACTCGCTGCGCTCGCCTAACGG
>JAWXUA010000046.1:0-17104 GCA_044433065.1 Pseudomonadota bacterium | reverse complement strand
CGTGTACCAATTTCTCGTTGGCCGCAGATAGTCGCTCTAAGGTCAATGTGACAGCCATTGTGGGTGGTGCGCCTTTTGCCATGCAGGGGACCATGAACCCTGTGACCATTCCGCCTTTTGCTGACATGACGGCTGAACTTGAGAATATGAACCTTGTGCCCATGACGCCGTATTCTTTGGAATATATTGCATATCCCATTGAAAAAGGTTCGCTCACAGCGAATATGGCTGTGAAGACCAGTGAATGGAAGTTGGATGCTGATACGGAATTTGTGCTGAATAATTTTGATCTTGGTAAGTATGACGCACGCCCAGATGCGCCGAGCTATCCAGTTAAATTGGGCTTGTCCCTGTTGCGCGGCATTGATGGAAGTGTGAGCATTGATTTGCCTGTGCAAGGGCGCCTCGATGACCCCAATTTTAGGATTGGTGGCGTTGTGGTTAAAGCCATTGGCAATCTGATGTTGCGTGTTGTGACCTCACCATTTGCTTTGCTTGGTGGTATTTTGAGCCTTGCATCTGGTGATGACACCGAAGATACAGAGCTTGTACCGTTTGCGGCAGGGCAAACGTCTCTTGATGCAGTTGCTCAACGTCGCGCTCAGACCATGATAGACTTGCTGCAAAAGCGACCATCTCTGACAGTACGTATTGTTGGCGACTATGATGAAGCGCAAGATGGTCACATGCTGTGCCTTGTGCGCTTAGTACAGCCCATGAAGATGCAAAAGCATGCCACTTTGTCGCCACGTGAACAGGTTGCTACAGATGTCGATGCCATTATTATTGATCCTAATGAATATGATCAATTCTTGCAGGAGCGTTATCTTGCAGAACATGGTGATGGTGGTCAGGCCAATGCTGAGGCAGAAATGGCATCGCGCGAGGAAATGGAAGCCTTTTTCTTGAAAGATATGACGTGCTCTCCTAAGGACTTGCAAGCACTTGCCAAAGCCCGTGCCCTCGCCGTGAAGACGCATATTCTTGAGCTTGCACCAGAGCTCAATGGTCGCGTCTTTGCTGATGGAGAGGCTGGTACACCAAAGCCTGATTTTGATGATGGCCATCAGAGCAGTGAAGGCAGTCAAAGCAGTCAGGCTCGGTTTATCCTGCAATAGCAATGGTGAAGCTCAGTATTGAGCTTTACCTGCGCATCTTCATCATGGAGATTTGCTTTCTTGCTGTGTTACTCATTGCAGAATACAGGCAAGATAGCCCCCATAGAACGTAAAAAAGCCATGGTCCTTATATGAGGGCCATGGCTTTTATGGTGCTTGATGCTTTGGTCGTTTCTATACGTGCACTAGCGAGAGCTGTTTCTATATGTGCATTGGCGAGAGCTGTTTCTATATGTGCATTGGCGAGAGCTGTTTCTATATGTGCACTGACGAGAGCTGTTTCGATACGTCACTACGAGATGACAATACGAGGTGACATATGCAGCGTAACAGCGAGATATAATAGGTTTTTACAGGGCCTATGTATGCGACTTAGTGGGGATACTTAATAAGAATATCCATCACAGCTTGCTTACCACCTTGTTCGGCAATTTCATAGGCATTGAGGTTTTCACCTGCAACTTTAACAGTGGTGTCTGCGCCTCTATCAAGTAAGGCTTGCACTATTTTGGCATGGCCATGAAAACTTGCAAGGATGAGCGGCGTGACATTATTGATCCCAATGGCATTGGCATCAGCATTATGTTCCAAGAGAATATTGACGACTTCAAGGTATCCATAACGTGCAGCCCACATCAAAGCTTGCCATTGATTGGTGTCTGTGGCGGCAATATTGGCCTTGTGATTGATAAGCGCTTCCACCGTGCTAGGACGGTTATTCTGCGCTGCAAGCATTAAGGCAGTCCAGCCCTGCACGCTTGTGGCTTCAAGATTAGCCTTATAATCTAGGAGCTTATTAACAGTCTTTGTGTGTCCATTACGTGCTGCAAGCAAAAGAGGTGTGCGTCCATGATCATCATGGGTTTCAATATTGACGCCACTTTGCAAGAGCATTTCCGTTGTTCCATAATAGCCATGGAAAGCGACGGTGAGCAGGGCATTTTGCTTATTTGTCGTATTAAAGGCCTTATCTTTATCCATATCCATGAGATATTGCCCAGCTTCAATGAAGCCATTGCTCGCAGCGGCAATCAGCGGTGTTGCGCCGTGTTTATTATGGATATGCAGATTTGCCTTGTACTGGACAAGTGTACGCATGGTTTTGAGATAGCCTTGGCGTGCAGCAACAATCAGCGCTGTATCGCCTTCGTTGTCCTGTATGTCAATGGATGCGCCATTATCAAGCAAACTTTTGATAATGGCTACATTGCCGCGTTTAGCCGCTTGGATGAGTGCCGTTGTGCCGTTTTCATCTTTGGCGTCAAGGTTTTGCGAGTCCTTAATAAGCTTTGGAATTGTATTATCTTGACGCGTGATAATAGCCTGAATAAGTGGCGTTGCCTGTACTGTGGCAAGGCATGCACAATGGAAAGCTAAAGCAATAAATAGTATAGTCGTTATGCGGCGTATTGAAAACATAAGCAATCCTTAAGGTCATCATATTTTTTTTAAGCTTAGCGCAGTCCTTTTACTTTTGCAAGGCTTGCAAATATGGTTCACGTAAACAATATAAAAGTCAAAAAAAAGACCACATTGCGATAATGTGGTCTTTGTGTACATAAAAACAAAGATATGCGGCGCAAGAATGCATCTACATTTCTATATCTTCAGATGGTGGTGGCGTCCATGAAGGATCAAGGTCCTCGAAGGCTGTATGGGCTGCAAGATAGGCAAGCTCTGCTGTACCAACAGGGCCATTACGTTGCTTACCAATGATGATTTCAGCAATGCCCTTGCGTGGATTATCATCACGTTTATTATACGCTTCATCACGATAAATAAACATAATAATGTCAGCATCTTGTTCAATAGCGCCAGATTCCCGAAGGTCAGAAAGCATGGGCCGCTTATTGGTACGCTCTTCAACTTTACGGTTGAGCTGCGACAGGGCAATAACAGGAATATTCAGCTCTTTAGCAAGGGCCTTGAGCGATCGCGAAATATCGGAAATTTCCAATTCGCGCGAATCTGTACGACGGCTTGAACGCATGAGCTGCAAATAGTCCACCATAACAAGGCCAACCCCGTGCTCTGCGCGCAAGCGACGTGTGCGTGCCCGTAGCTCAAGTGTTGTCAGTGCTGGCGTATCATCAATGAAAATAGGGGCTCTTTGCAAGACATCAGCGGCCTCATAAAGACGCTTCCAGTCCTCGTCATCAAGGGTGCCTTTGCGTAAATGCGACAGGTCAACCTTGCCATAGGAACACAACATACGCATCATGAGCTGTTCCATGGACATTTCAAGAGAGAAGACCGCCACAGGTACTTGTTGCGTGACCGCGGCACGCATGGCCATGTTCAGGGCAAAGGCTGTTTTACCCATGGATGGACGTGCCGCAACAATGATGAGGTCTGAACCTTGGAAGCCAGACGTCATCTGATCAAGGCGTGTATAGCCTGTGGTGACGCCTGTTACAAGGCCTTGATTTTCAACACGACGCTCAAGTTCATCAAAGACAGAGTCAATGAGATCTTTAGCACTGCGGAAAACTTTGCCGCTTGTGCGTTCAGAAATAGCAAAGACTGCGGACTCAGACTCATCAAGTAAATTAGCTACTTCGCGTGATGGGTCATAGCAATTACTGATGATGGATGAGCACGCATCAATGAGTGAGCGTTGCAAAGATTTGTCGCGAACAATATTCGCAAAGTATTCTGCATTGGACGCGCTGACAACAGCGTTGGCCAGTTCAGCAAGGTAGACAGCACCGCCAATGGCTTCAAGCTGGCTTTGCGAGTGCAGATATTGCCCCACGGATGCAAGGTCAATGGGAGCATTTTTGCGATATAGCGTCAAGAACGCTTCAAATAAAATTTGGTGAGCAGGGAAGTAAAAATCTTCGGCCTTAATGGTGTCCACAAGCGTGTTCAACAAATTGGCCTTCAAAAAAACACCCCCTAGCACAGCCTGTTCAGCTTCGGTGCTATGGGGGGGAACACGGCGCAATAAGTCTTCAGAAGCCTTATCAAGTGCGCTGGCAACACTCCGAGCACCGCGAGCATGTGACACGCTGCGAGCTGGGCTTGCGTCCTGTGGATTTTCTATACCGAACGAGCCGGCATCATCAAAAGAGCCACCCCCACCAAAGGCAGGGGCGGCATCTTCCATAATGCTATTCGGCTGCGGCTTCCAGCTCTTCGGCTGGGGCTGCTTCGTCAACGTCATCGTACACCTTAGTCTTTTGGGCAACAACCTTAACGAGTACTTCAGCATTGACGTCTGCGTGGAGACGGATGCGGATTGGGTATTCGCCAAGTGCGCGGATTGCGCTGTCCATAAGGATACGGCGGCGGTCGATTTCAACACCTTGTTCAGCAAGCAAGTCGCCGATGATAGTGTTGGTGACAGAGCCGTAAAGTTTGTCGTTTTCACCGACACGCATAGCAATGGTAAGCTCAAGGCCAGCCAATTTGCTTGCAATGTCAGCGGCGGCGCCACGAAGGGCTTCCATACGAGCTTGCAACTTTCTGCGTTCCAATTCAAAAGCCTTGAGGTTAGCTGGGGTAGCAACCATGGCAAGACCTTGAGGAAGCAAGAAATTGCGACCGAAACCAGGCTTTACAACGACAACGTCGCCTACATTGCCTAATTTCTCAACGTCAGCGCGAAGAATAACCTTCATTCTAGCCTCCTAGAGAACGCTCTTTTTCTTGACATCACTTGCGTGAGTCGCGGTGTAGATCAGCAGGGCCATCTGGCGAGCACGCTTAATTTCGCGTGTAAGTGCACGCTGGTGGTGTGCACAAGTGCCAGTAATACGGCGAGCGATGATTTTGCCACGCTCGGTGATGAAGTCACGCAGAATGTCTGCGCGCTTGTAATCGATAGGAAGTTCTTTGTCAGCACAGAAGCGACAGAACTTACGACGTGGTGCGAACTTCTTCTTAAAAGCCATTACGCAACCTCCTCAGCGTCGCCAAGTTTGACAGTAACAAACTTGTAAACGTCGTCGGCAATACGGATGATACGCTCGAGTTCTGCAACGGCTGTGCCAGGTGCAGTGTACTCAAGACGGACATAGTAGCCGCGCATGTGCTTGCGAACAGGGTATGCGAGATCGCGCATGCCCCAGTGATCAACGGTGTCAATAACACCTTGTTCACGCTCGATGACGCTGATGAGGCTAGCCAATTGGGCCTCACGAGCATCGCCAGCCAACTCCGGAGAAAGGAGCAGCAGCGTTTCAAATTTCCTCATTTGTAACTCCTTATGGTCTGAGGGCCCGACCCACAGGGCCGAGCAAGGCGAAACAGGTCTATTATATTAGATGAAAGTAGGTGTCAAGCTTATTTTTCTGGGGGAGGAATAAAATTTTAATATTTCCAATGTTCACTGTGAACATCAGGTGGAGCCATGCGAATATTGCTCAAACGAAAGCTTGTAACGGCCACGTCGCGTTTCATGAATAGTCTTATCTTCATGCGCCGTGTTTTTTATGCAACGTTGGATACTTTCGTCGCAAATAAAAAGTTTAGAAAGGGGAAGACCTTTTCAAAGGTTTTCCCCAGACCCCAGATAAAATTACTCAACAATCCTTGTATTCATGCCTAACAAACAAAGAGCCTCATAAGAGATAGTGCCCCAGATGTCCGCGAGCTCGTCACAGGATATGGCATTAGGGTCATTGTTAGGTTCGCCCATAAGCCATGCAGCATCACCAGCGGCGACGTTTTGGATGTGGCTGACGTCCACCATACACGTTTGCATGCAGACGCGACCAAGGATGGGTGCGCGTTGACCGTGGATGAGCACATAACCTTTGTTTGAGGAGCTGCGGCTAAAAATATCGGCGTAACCGGCTGCAATGACAGCAACGGTCATATCCTTGTCAGCGGTGAAGGTGCGGCCATAGCTGGATGTTTTACCCTTAGGCAGGGCGTGGACTTGGAGAATGGGGGTTTCTACGGACATGGTTGGGGTGAGGCCAGCGCCAAAAGATTCGAGCTCGGTGTGGCGTAGGGGATTGGAGCCGTAGAGGGCGATACCTGGGCGCTGAATGTCCCAATGGAGTTCAGGGTAGGCGAGGCTCGCTGCGGTATTGGCAAGGGATCCGAGAATTTGGGGATAGTGCTCACGAAGACCGTGCATGATGCGAGCAAACATATCGCCTTGTGCCTTGGTGGCATCCATCTGCTTTGGGTCATCAGCCACAGCGAGGTGCGACGCAGCAAGGTAGGGATTGAGCATGGGGTAGGCTTTGAGTGCTTGGCACAATGTAGGCACGTCGTGTTCGGTAAAACCAAGGCGTGCCATGCCTGTGTCAAATTTCAGACCGATGCGGACTGGGGCAGGATTTGCGTGTGCGGATTGGGTGAGGCTATAGGCTTTGGCCATGCGCTCAAGACCTGCCATATCAAAAACCATGGGAATGATGTCGTGGTGGACACAATCCATGGCGTCAGCGTCATCATGAGCACCGAGCAGGGCTACAATATCTCCTTTGAAACCACCTTTCCGTAAGGTCACGCCTTCGCATATCATGCCAATACCAGCTTCCCGAGCACCAACAGCTTCTAATGCAAGGCCAACTTCTACAACACCATGACCATAGGCATCAGACTTGATGACGGGCATAGGGCGTTTGACGCGGTCCGCTACGAGCTTAAAATTTTTTACAATGGCATCAAGATGGACGTGGGCACGGGTTTTATTGTAGGTGATAGTCATGGTGCTTCCTTTTTGTGGCAAGTATCAAACTGCTTCTTTTGCCTTCTGGCTTCGTTGGACTCGTATTTTACTACGGTTACGTATGTCTATATACGCGCCCTTCGTAAAACACTTCGTCCGCCTCGCCAGAAAACAAAATAATCTAGTTTGACGACACACCCTGGGCTTGGCAGACTTATGCTGATCAAGCAGTATTTTCGTAAAAATATGAGAATTTATCCATTCTACCACGATATGGCATGCGACAAATCTTTTCCTTAGCGCGGTTTTATGATAGCCATGCTTTGCAACGGTGAAAAGTCTTTTACACCTTCCTTGGAAGACATTCAACATATTATGGAATTGGCATGAAATCCCACACTTCGCAGAGCTCTCTCCCAGAAACATCGCAGCCTTTAGGGCTGACTTCGACGCTTGCATTGTTACGCCTTGCACTTCTTGTGAGTGTTTTGGCTTTGGGCTTTGTGTGCAATCCAGTGGCATTCAATGCCGCTTATGCAGCAAGTAGCCTTCTCGAAATGCGCGATGATGATAATGGCAATTTAGCATGGGAATTGACTGCTGATAAAGTAAGTAGTTATAATGATAGCAAAATTGTTGAAGCTTCGGGTTCCGTTATTTTGCAGCGCGGTGACGAATATTTAAAGGCAGACTTTGCGCGTTATTTTGCCGCCACCAACTGGGTATATCTTAAGGGCAATGTAGAAATTCTTTCTGATAAAGATACCATTACAGCCAGCGAAGCAGAATTTGACTTGCGCAATAAAACAGGCTGGATGAAAGATGGCGAAATTTTCATGGCTGGCCCTCACGTATACTTTGCAGGTGACCGTCTCACCAAAAAGTGGGGCGATTATTATATGTTTGAAAATGCAAAAGTTACATCGTGTCCACCAGAATCTAAGGCTTGGTCTTTGAATGCAGAGCAAGCTGTTGTGGAAATAGATGGCTATGCGCAACTTTTTGGTACGAGCTTTGACATTGTGGATACCTCCGTTTTCTACTCACCATACTTGCTCATGCCAGCGAAAAAGGAACGCCAATCTGGCTTGCTCATGCCAGAATTTGGCTCAAGTACCCAGCGCGGTTTCTTTTATAATCAGCCATACTATTGGGTTGTAGATGAATTTCGTGATGTGACCATCAATGAATATTGGATGGAGAACGTTGGTTTCATGCACGGCTTCGAATATCGTGCCCATGAAACGTCTGCCAAGAAAACATGGCTCCGCTTTGACTATCTATATGATAGTTCCACTGTTGACAGTGACACTAAGGACGATGTTTTGGGAGATGATGGCTATATCCGTACGAACCATGATCGTTTCTGGTTGCGTGGCATGGCTGATGGTGACTTTGGCAATCCTGTGTGGAAATATAAAATCAATCTTGACTTCGTTTCAGACCAAAACTATTTGCGCGAATTTAACGATGGCATGACGGGTTTTGATGACTCGCGTAATGCGCTCTTCAATCTCTTTGGTCGCGATTTAACAGAAATCGACAGTAATCGTGTGACCGAAGCCATGATTTATCGTGATTGGGATCGTTTTTCCATGGCTTTGAGTGCGCGCTACGAGCAAGATCCAAGTTATGGCCATGGCAATGCTGCGCTATCCGATGATGATACTGTGCAGACGTTGCCAAAACTTGAGGCATATCTCTATCAAGGTCGTATCCAAGAAAACATTCCTGTGGAGCTTGAAGCCTCCGCACATACTGCCTATTTCCATCGCCAAACAGGCACACAAGGTTCGCGGACGGAAGTGTATCCTAAAATTACTGTGCCCGTGTCTGGTCGCTATGGTTCTGTCATCTCAAGCTTTGGCTGGCGTCAGACCATGTACAATACAGAGCGCCGCGATGCCAGTGATAGCGAAGACGTCAACCCAACTGGCAACTATCGTTCCTTGGTAGATTTTAAGACTGAGGCGTTTACGGAGCTTGGGCGCGTATGGAGTCTAGACAATGCGCCTTTGACGGATAAGGATGACGTGGGCTCTTCACACTGGACGGCTATCTATCACCGCATCCAGCCTCGCATTTCCTATGAGTATCTTGATTCAGAAGATCAGTCGAATTTGCCTTACTATACTGCAGAAGACAGGGTGTGGGGCAAGAATGAAATTGTGTACTCCGTTACCAATATTTTGACACGGAAGCGCGCGCAAGTTGTCATGAAGCAAGACAAGGAAAATCCTGATGTGCAAGTGCCAGAGGTGAGCTATGACTACCTTGACTTTGTGCGTTGGCGTCTTGAAAGTGGCTACGATATCAAAGAAATGCGCCGTGACTATGACGTAGATGAGTATTCACGACGGCCATTCTTGGAAATGATTTCAGATTTAACTTTGAATGTTAACCAATGGCTTGGCTTTACATCGCGTGCCTACTGGTCACTGCATGATAGCGAACTGACGCGCTATGACCAAAGCATCAATCTTACTGATGCTGATTGGGGTCGCGTAAAGATAGGTCATAGCTATCGTCGTGAATTAGATGAATATTATCAGCGACGTTACCAAGAATATGGCTTCACGTCCTATGATACCTCAGAGCATAATCTGATGACTCTCACCGCAGACTTAAAGCTGTGGGGACCTTGGTCCATGTCTGGTCACTACTATTATGACTTTGTTGAAAAGAGCAGCTATGAATATGCTGTGGACCTCGCCTATACGCATCCATGTTATCGCTTAGTCTTGCAGTACAGCAGTGACTACTACGATAACAGCGTGAGTTTACGTATCGAATTGCCAGGGCTTACGGACTAATGACTTGGGGGAGGGAAACGTTTTTAAAAGTTTCCCTCCCCCAAGTATACTAAGCTACATCACACTAACGCTAAGCGGAGTGGCGGCCGTTTTCGGACTTCCATTCAACGACCATGCGTCGGATATCGGTGAGTTGTTCTTGGGGCATATCTTTGTAGCGTTCTGCAAAGACGTGCAGACGTGTGCCGCCGCGCGGCGTGAAAATGCCTTTAACGCGGCACCAGAGTGGCGCGATGGCCTTGGTCATGTCGTCGAGCACGGTATTGGTGATGGTTTCCATAAAGGACTGGTGGTCGCGGAAAGCGAACATATAGACCTTAAAGCTTTTGGATTCCACACACAGGGCATCGGGGATAAATTCCACAATAATGGTGCCAAAGTCGGGCTGACCTGTAACAGGGCAAAGCGACGTGAATTCTGGAAATTCAATGCTGACAATATAAGGACGATCTGCAAAGGCGTTGGGAAATGCTTCTAGCAGGGCAACACTTGGGCCATGGGCTGGGTAGTCTGTCTTTTGGCCTAGGGCTTGCAGGTGGGCTGTTTGGTCGTGACTGCGGGTAGTCATAGTCGTACTCCTGAAAAATATAGCTCTCCGTGAAAAGAAGATGCGGAAGCGGTACTATATAGTGTCCTTATCTTCGCGGCAAGTGGATAAAAATAACAAAATTGGTAACGAAATGCTTAAGAAATTACCATTTTGCGAAAATACTTTGCAAAAATGGCGATTTTCTCTTGCCAAGTGGGCACCTTTTGCCACACAATATAAAAACCGAACGCGATAAGGCTTATGAATATTTGTGTGGGTCATGCTATTGCTCTGCCATGGCCCTTCATAAGTTTAAGCTCGTGTTCAAGGAAAGGGAGACTTTGTGTCTAAAGAATCACCGTTGAAAGATCGCTACCGTCGTGGATTTGTGGAGGTTGTTTGTCCTCAATGTCGTCAAAGCCGTATCATTGTGGTTCCAGACGAGCCCATGCCACGTTGTGAAATCTGCAAGCGTGAGATGATTATCAAAGAAGTCCTTACTGAAGGTAAATATTAACTATTTCATGGTATTACGCGCAGGAAATGCCGTGAAACCCTACGTGGTATATTGTGATTGCGTAGGGATATTTTTCACCATGTGTCTTTTCTCTCGTATATCTTTTTAGGCGTGAGGCGCTTAAATGAGGGCCGTGTTGGAAAAGTTGCGGGTGCGATTTTGGTAACATTATTTCACATTTTAAAAAGGAACGTATCTTATGAAATGGTTGAAGATGATTGTCGCTTCTATGTTGCTCACCTTTATGGTCGCACCTGCTCAGGCTGCTGACATTGAGCTTGCTAAAAAATCCACCATCAACACCATCCTCGAGCGTGGCGAAATCCGCGTTGGTATTGACGCTGGTTACTTGCCATTTGAAATGGCTGACAAAAATGGCGGCTACACTGGCTTCTCCATCGACATGGTGAAAGAACTTGCTCGCGCTATGGGCGTTAAGCTTGTGCTCGTGAACACCGACTTTGACGGCATGATTCCTGCTCTTCTTAGCGATAAGTTTGACATCATCAGCGCTGGTATGACCA
The DNA here is from genome assembly GCA_044433065.1 of Pseudomonadota bacterium. GTDB lineage: Bacteria > Desulfobacterota > Desulfovibrionia > Desulfovibrionales > Desulfovibrionaceae > Nitratidesulfovibrio. The sequence continues at coordinate 5,974 of JAWXUA010000046.1, read as the reverse complement.
TTACCCAAGAGCGTAACCTGCGTATCAATTTCTCTGATCCTTACATCGTTATCGGTCAAAGCGCCTTGGTTGCTAAGAAGCACGAAGGTACCGTTAAGTCTTGGAAGGACCTCAACAAGCCTGAATTCCTTGTTGTTTCCCGCCTTGGCACCACTGGTGAAATCGCAACCAAGCGTATGCTTCCTAAGGCTCAGTACAAGTCTTTTGAAAAGGAAGTTGACGGTTCCCTCGAAGTCTTGAATGGCCGCGCTGACGCATGGATTTACGACATGCCTTACAACGTGCTCTTCATGGCTGAACAAGGCGGCGACAAATTGTTCCACCTTGACGAACCTTTCACCTACGAGCCTCTTGGCTTTGGTGTAAAGAAGGGTGACCCTGACTTCATCAACTTCCTCAACAACTTTATTGCTCAGTTCAAGAGCGATGGTCGCTATGAGCGTTTGTACAATAAGTGGATTAAATCCACCGAATGGTACACCAACATGAAATAAGTCTTTTGACGCGCTCCTTTTCTTTATGAGAGAAGGAGCGCGTTACTGTGTTTACAATACGGGGTAAATTGTTGATATGTATATCACTTTATCCATCTTTGTGTTTACAACACAAGGATGTTAGATGCCTTTTATTTGAAGGGCATTTTTTACTCTCCAAATAGTTTGTGGAAACATTGATGTGCTGCTTTTTTGCCTTCTAGCTGCGCCATACTTCTTTCTTGAAAACCTTATGTATATACTGCAGTTTTCTGAAAAATCGTATTTCTTGCTAGAGAACAAAGCTCCTAGTATATCAGCGTTTCCTTATGTCGGGCCTTAAGGCTCGTAGTCAAAGGATTGTTCATGTCGCAATATAGAGGGCTAGATAAACCACGTGGGCCAGGCTACTATCTTTTCTGGAAAGCCGCCTTTGTGGCTATGATCTTTGCTACCATAGCCTTTTTCTGGTATGCATCTAATACTGTTGAATATATTTGGCGCTGGAATAACGTTTCCAATTATTTCTGGGTTGACGCTAAAAAAGATATCCACGCAGAAGTCACCGGTGACGCTAGTATTTCTAAAGGTGCTGATGGTAATGTTATCATTACTGTATCCTCTGAAGATGGCGACGTGGAAGAATATCCTGTACCGCTCAAGGGCGATGTCCTTGTCTACGATGGTGACTACATTTACTCTGGCGACAGTATCGCCACGTACCGCATCAGCCAGCCGGGCATCTTGCTTGAAGGTATTTGGCTTACCCTCAAAGTCAGCGCCCTTGCCATTTTCTTTGGTATTATCTTAGGTCTCATCACTGGCCTTGCCCGTATTTCCGACAATCCAGCGCTGCGCTGGCTGTCCATTGCCTACATTGAAATTATCCGTGGTTCACCACTGCTGGTACAGATTTTTCTCTGGTACTTTGTTGTGGGTACACTCATCAATGCCATGCTGGAAAAGTCTGGCATGCCAGCAATTTCACCGCTGTGGTATGGCGTTATGGCCCTTGCCATTTTCACAGGTGCCTACGTTGCTGAAATCGTCCGCGCAGGTATCCAGTCCGTACACCGTGGACAAATGGAAGCGGCACGCTCCCTCGGTATGAACTATGCTCAGGCCATGCGCAAAGTTATTTTGCCGCAGGCTTTCCGCCGTATCCTGCCACCACTTGCAGGTCAGTTTATCAGCCTTATTAAAGACTCGTCGCTCCTTGGCGTTATCTCCATGCGCGAGCTTACCAAGGTAACCCGTGAGGCTGTTACAACATCCTTGCAGCCATTTGAACTCTGGATTGTGTGCGCCATCCTGTACTTGGTGCTCACCTTTACTCTGTCCCTTTGTGTCCAATATCTTGAGCGAAAGGCGGTTATGCGATGACCATGATTTCCGCACGGAATGTCAATAAATACTTCTATGTACCGCAAGAGCTTCATGCGCTGAAAGACATCTCGCTTGATATTGAAGCGGGTGAAGTGGTTGTTATTATTGGGCCATCTGGTTCTGGTAAAAGCACTTTCTTGCGCTGTCTTAACCGCCTTGAATATGCTGACTCTGGGGAAATCCTCATCGAAGGCGAGAATATTCTTGATCCAAACTGCGAGATTAACGAAATCCGCGCAGAAGTGGGCATGGTGTTCCAGTCCTTCAACCTTTTCCCACACCTCACCGTGCTCGAAAATGTTGCCCTCGCGCAAACCACAGTGCGTCACCGGCCACACAAGGAAGCCCTTGCTCGCGGTATGGAATTGCTCGGCAAAGTTGGCATCGCGGAAAAGCATGATGCCTACCCAGACCAGCTCTCTGGTGGCCAACAGCAGCGTGTGGCCATTGCACGCTCCCTTGCCATGGACCCGAAAGTTATGCTCTTTGACGAACCAACTTCAGCACTGGACCCAGAAATGGTTGGTGAAGTGCTCGACGTTATGCAAAACCTCGCCAAAGAAGGCATGACCATGGTGGTTGTGACCCACGAAATGGGTTTTGCTCGCGAAGTGGCAGACCGCATCGTCTTCGTTGACCAAGGTGCTGTTCTCGAAGTGGGCACCCCTGAAGAATTCTTCAGCGGTGTTGGCCATGAGCGTACAAAGTTGTTCTTAAGTCAGATTTTATAGTTGAGCATTGAAGAGGGTGCGGACCCTGCTTTTTTGTGAGCTCATTGTAACGGCCGCTGCGTAGATAGTATTGTCTACACAGCGGCCGTTAATGCGTTTTGTTGTGTTACACCTTGCATTTTTATGAATTTTTCCGTAGTGTTTTTAAAATTTATGGTTGGTACATTCTTTTTTGACAAATACTTTTCATGACCATAAATCAAATGAACAATAGCCAAGGGGTGCACCATGCAAGCACTTTCCTTTATTACCGTATGCACGGCCTCAGCACATACAGGCGACATTTTGCCTGCGTCCTCTGTGCCGCTTGTTGGCATACCGCATCACACCATAGCGCGTGGCATTTCTTATCCTGTGGGAACTGTTTTGCGCCTTGCTAGTGGCGTGGATGCTTTTAAAGTTGTGGGCCATGCAACGTTTCCAAGCCAAGGTGTACATGCTGTGCAATGTATGCTTTTTCAGGCACTTACACCTGCAACCTTGGGGCGTGCCATTGAATGCCAAGCCGTGCGAGACCACTACGCCCTCGCATGGGTGACCTTATCTGACAAAGGTGCACGTGGTGAACGGGTCGACGAAAGTGGTCCGCTCATTGCCTCCATGGTGGCGGCGGACATGGACCTTTGCCATGCCCAAGGCTTCCTCCTGCCCGATGACGAGCGCTCCTTGCGTGCCTTACTCATGGACTTGGCCTTAACTCAAGGGTACGATATTATATTGACCACAGGCGGAACTGGTGTGGGGCCACGCGACGTGAGTCCAGAAGCTACCAATGCCGTCATTGAAAAGCACCTCTATGGCTTTGAAATTGCCATGACCCAATGCAGTCTTGCTAAAACACCGCACGGAGCTATCTCTCGCGCTGTTGTAGGCACGCTTGGTCGATCACTTATCGTTAACTTACCTGGAAGCATGAAGGCTGTACGTGAAAATCTTGCAGCCATTTTACCAGCCATTCCTCATACGGTGGCCAAGCTCCAAGGTGACCCTAGCGACTGTGGTTCCTAGGGTATTCTGCAAACTGCTTCTTTTGCTTTCTGGCTTCGCCAGCGTTGCTTTCGATGCCCGTAAAGCTCGAAGGCTCGCTAACGGCCACGGCTTCGCCGCCTTCGGTCGGTTCCCTCCCAATGAAACGTGTTTTCCTTGCCAGAAAAGCAAAATAATCGAGTTTGTAAAACACACCCTAGTATTTGGAATACCCATTACGTGGATAGCATAGAAAAAGCTTGCAATTCTATGCTATTAACGTAAACACGTCTTTCTGTTTTTCCTCATTTACAAACCTTTTTGCATAAGGAAAGAAACTATGTGGAAATATTTTGTTGCTATTTGTAAAATGATTAAGATTGAGCACTCTATTTTTGCCTTACCTTTTGCCTTTGCCGGTGCTTTTATGGCCGCTGGTGGTTTGCCAGAATGGAAAAATCTTGCTCTGCTAACCGTGGCTATGGTTGCTATTCGCTCCTATGCCATGACCTTCAATCGCATTGCAGACCTTGCATTTGACCGTGAAAATCCTCGTACACAAAAGCGTCAGCTTGTGACCGGCGAGATCAAACCATGGCACGCATGGGTTTTCTGCTTTGCCATGGTGGCGATTTTCTTCACAGCATGTTTCTATATGAATGAAGCATGTTTTAAGCTCGCCTTTGTGTCCTTCTTTGTATGTACTCTGTACAGCTTGCTCAAGCGTTTCACATGGATTTGCCATTTCTGCCTTGGTGCTGTACTTGGCCTTGCACCCATTGCAGGTTGGCTTAGCGTTGATCCTGTCGTGACAGCGCCTGCTTTGCTCTTTTTCTGTGGCGTCGTATTCTGGGTTGCAGGTTTTGACATTCTGTACTCCACACAAGATATGGTCTTTGACAAGAAGATTGGTCTGCATTCAGTGCCATCCCACTTTGGCCTTACCGGTGCACTCCTTATCTCTTCCTTCTGCCACGTAAACACCATCATTTTCTTTTTCTTGGCCGGCTGGACTGCTGAGCTTGGTTGGGCTTGGTACCCAGTCTGGGCACTGGTCAGCATCATCTTGCTCGTTGAGCATTGTCTCATTTCCGCCCAAGATATGTCACGCGTGAACATGGCGTTCTTCACCATGAATGGCATCGTTTCCGTCATCGTTCTTGTGGGCGTCTTGCTCGGCATTTACATTGCCACACCTGAAGTTGTCTGGCCTGGTATTTCTTGGTCTGACTTTACTTGGCCCACAATCACGTTTTCTAAGTAACTCATAGCCCTCTTCTAGGGGCCTTGTGCCAGCTCTAGAAGAGGGCTATTCTTTTTTTTGGAGGAATTATGGGGCGAATGCATCGCCGTACAGACCGCCTAGGCCCATTGCTCGAAGGCGAAATCAGTCGCTCACAGCTCAAGCGCGAGTCCACAGCTACACAAAAAATTGGTGAAGAGCTCACAACCCTGAGCGATTCCGCCCTCAAATCTCTAGACCTTCCTTCCGAAGTCTTCGACGCTGTGCTTGAGTGGCATCGCCTCCCAACTCGTGAAGCCAAACGTCGCCAGCTCCAATTCATTGGCCGCCTCATGCGCGAAGTCGACGAAGAAGCTATTGCTGAGGCCATCGCTGCAACCCGTATGCCAGAGCAAGCCTCCGCAACCCTCTTCTACGAACTCGAAGCACTGCGCGAACGTCTCATGGAAGAAGGCCCCGTCGCTGTTGACGAAGTCCTCACCCGTTGGCCCCACGCCGATCGCCAGCAGCTTCGACAACTGGTCCGCAATGCCCAAGCTGAACGTAAAGCCAACCGTCCACCCCGCTTGTTTAAGCAGCTTTTTAAGACGCTTCGCGAGCTTGAAGCTGGTGCGGTTGATGAGGAAGAATATTAAATTTTAAGGGGGGGTCTGCCCCTCCACCCCACAAGAGGCGTTGCCCCTTGAACCCCAGCAGGGCTCTGCCCTGCACCTGCTTAGGACTTAGGTCCTAAGAACCTATTTTAGGATACTGTCTTTGTATGGTTGTTTTGGGATGGGGTGAAGTGTATTTTTTATTCTGCTTAAATCGAGCAAAAGTCATCTTTTCCGCGCTAGCGTCGTTAAAAAGGGCCTTTGAGGAAGCGTACAGAGTACGCGAACTCAAAGGCCCTTTTTGCCTAGTTAGCACGAAAAATCTGAGCTTTCACTCGATTTATCGCAAGTGAGGTAAGAAGTTTTAAAGTATGATTTTATGAGTGTTATGACTATAATAGCTGTATTTTTTGTTTATTCTAACCGAACGTCATGCGGAGCCATACGAAATTTGTTCAGCGATAGCATGTAGCGGCCACGTTGGACTGCATGAATTACCTCTCCCCATGCGCCGTGATGTATCATTCAACGTTCCAAACATCATCGCAATGAAAAAGTTTAGAAGGAGGAGGGGGTCTGGGG
>JAWXUA010000045.1:0-17438 GCA_044433065.1 Pseudomonadota bacterium | reverse complement strand
GAGGGGGAAACCCCTTTTTTCAAAAAGGGGTTTCCCCCTCCCCCAGCTTAAAATAAGCCCCTAAAAAAAGAAATACTTGCGTGCCATAGGCAACACACTTAGAGGCTCACAGCTGATTTTTTCGCCGTCCACGCGCACCGTATAGGTCTCTGGGTCAACGTCAATATCTGCTATGACATCGTTCCATTTCATATCGCTTTTTGCGATGGTGCGGCAATGTTGCACGGGTAAGCTTTTTCTTTGAAGACCCAAGCTTTGCATCACGCCGTGCTCATGGGCATATTGCGATACAAAGGTGATGCTTGTGGCGTCCACAGCTTTGCCTTTGGCACCAAACATAGGCGCATACACAACAGGCTGTGGCGTGGGGATAGACGCGTTGGCGTCGCCCATGCGTGCTGCAGTGATAAAGCCGGACTTGATAATGAGCTCAGGCTTAACGCCAAAGAGTGCCGGTTTCCACAAAACGAGGTCTGCAATTTTGCCCACTTCCACAGAACCCACATAGTCGGCGATGCCGTGCGTAATGGCTGGATTGATGGTGTATTTTGCAATGTATCGCTTGGCACGCACGTTGTCGTTTCTGGCGCTGTCTTCGGCTAAAGCACCACGCTGCACCTTCATTTTATGGGCAGTTTGCCATGTGCGCATAATAACTTCGCCCACTCTGCCCATGGCTTGCGAGTCTGAACTCATCATGGAGAAGATGCCCATATCGTGCAAAATATCTTCTGCTGCAATGGTTTCTGGACGAATGCGCGAGTCAGCAAAAGCCACGTCTTCAGGATTTTTCTTATCCAAATGGTGACATACCATGAGCATGTCGAGGTGCTCGTCAATGGTATTGACGGTATATGGCATGGTTGGGTTTGTGGATGAAGGCAAAATATTGCTGAATGCAGCGGCTTTGATGATGTCTGGTGCGTGGCCACCACCAGCCCCTTCGGTGTGGTAGGTGTGGATGACCCGTCCTGCAATGGCTTCGAGCGTCGTTTCCACAAAACCAGCCTCATTGAGCGTGTCTGTGTGGATGGAAACCTGCACGTCATACCTATCTGCGACGGCAAGACAAGTATCAATGGCTTTAGGCGTTGTGCCCCAGTCTTCGTGCAACTTCAGACCAATGGCACCAGCTTGCACCTGCTCTTCCAACACAGCCGCATCGGAAGCATTACCTTTGCCCAAAAAGCCCAAATTGACAGGCGTACCTGCTGAAGCTTGCAGCATGGTGTGGATATTAAAGGCCCCTGGGGTGCAGGTTGTAGCGTTGGTCCCATCGGCAGGACCAGTGCCGCCACCGAGCATGGTAGTAATACCACTGTACAGCGCTGTTTCGATTTGTGTGGGCGAAATAAAGTGGATGTGGCTGTCAATGCCGCCAGCAGTGAGGATAAGCCCTTCACCAGCAATGGCTTCTGTAGAGGCACCAATAATCATGTGCGCATCCACATTGTCCATCATGTGCGGATTGCCTGCTTTGCCAATGCCATGGATTTTGCCATCTTTGATGCCGATATCGGCCTTGAAGATACCTGTATAGTCCATGACCAGCACGTTGGTAATGACGAGGTCAAGACACAGTGCATCAGCGTGGGAACATGATTGCCCCATGCCATCGCGCAAAGACTTGCCACCACCAAACTTGGCTTCTTCGCCATACGTCGTAAAATCTTTTTCTACTTCTACCAATAAGGCCGTATCGGCAAGGCGCACCCTGTCGCCCACAGTAGGGCCATACATGGCGGCATACATTTTCTTGGAAAGACTAGCCATGAATTATTCCTCCATGCCCTTAAAGCCACAGGCCTTTGCCTTGGCAAAAGCGTTTTCACGCACAGTGGCATCGTCAAAAGCCCCATTCACAAGACCATTCAGACCATAGCCTTCGCGCGTGCCACCAATAGCTGTGAGCACAACGTCTTTGGCTTCCCCAGGTTCAAAGCGCGTGGCCGTACCAGAAGGGATATCAAGGCGCATACCAAAAGCGGCTTTTCTATCAAATTCAAGCATGCTGTTGGCTTCAAAGAAATGGTAGTGCGAACCGACCTGTACAGGTCTATCAGCCGTATTTTTGACCACAAGGCTATGCTTTTCATGCCCAGCGTTCAGTTCAATAGTGCCTTCGTCTGTGAGGATTTCACCAGGGATACAAGCCCCTGTGCTTTCAATGGGCGTATGCACTGTGACGAGCTTAGTGCCATCCAAAAATGTGGCTTCGATTTGTATTTCGTCAATCATTTCAGCCACGCCGTCCAAAACGTCTTCTGCTTTGAGCAAGGTTCTGCCGTATTGCATAAGTTCTGCAACGGAGGAGCCCTCGCGAGCTTTTTCTAAAAGTTCGGCAGAGATATAGGCGATGGCTTCAGGATAATTGAGTTGCAAGCCTTTGTGCAAACGCTCTTTAGCAAGCGAGCCTGCCACATGCAGTAAAAGCTTTTCTTGTTCGCGGGGGCTTAGGTGCATACGTCTTCCTCAGTCGGTTAGTGGGTGATAAAATCATGCAATTTTGCTTGGTCGCACTCTTCCATGGTGCTTGAATACACAATATTGCCCTTTTCCATGACGTTGACAATATGCGAATTTTGGAGAACAAAATCAAGAAATTGTTCAACAAGCAAGACGGTAATACCTTTCCAATCGTTGATTTTTTGAATAGCCAAGCCTATATCTTTGATAACAGAAGGCTGAATGCCTTCCGTAGGTTCATCAAGAATAAGGATTTTAGGGTTTGCCACAAGAGCTCTTGCGATGGCTAATTGCTGTTGCTGGCCACCAGAAAGGTCGCCGCCCTTGCGTAAAAGAAATTTGGACAAGATAGGAAAAAGCTCAAAGATATAGTCTGGAACAGTCCCTTTGCCGCCAAGAGGTTGCAGTCCCAATTCCAAATTTTCTTGTACCGTCATCTGTGAAAAAATATCGCGGCCTTGAGGCACATAGCCTATGCCAAGCTTCACTCGCTCATGAGTAGGCATTTTGGCAATGTCCATGCCGTCAAAAATAATTTTCCCCACAGGCGTTTTAACAACACCCATAATGCTTTTCAGTGTGGTGCTTTTGCCCACGCCATTTCTGCCAATGAGGCTCACAATTTTACCTGCGGGCACAGAGAACTGCAAATGTTCGATGACGCAGCTTTCGCCATAGTAGGAAGAGACGTTTTCCATCTGGAGGATATTATTTTGACTATTCATTGGTACCACGCCCAAGGTATACAGATTGTACGGTTTCATTGTCTAACACAGCATCAATACTGCCTTCCATCAGCACACGGCCTTCATGTAAAACCGTTACGACATCCGCAACTTGTTTTACAAAGTCCATGTCGTGTTCAATAACGATAATGGTACACTGTTCTTTCATCTGCATGAGGATTTCACCCGTTTTGAATGTCTCAGGCTTACCCATGCCAGCGGCTGGCTCGTCAAGCATAATAATTTCTGGGTCTTGCACCAACTGCATGGCTATTTCAAGCCACTGCTTTTCACCGTGAGCAAGAGAACCTGCACGCACCTTGCTTCGGTGTTCTAAGCCGACTTTTTGTAAGGTAGTGTGGATTTTATCCAGCTCGTCCGCTGTGGTTTTGTGGAAAAGAGACTGCCACAGACCTTTATTTCCTTTGAGCGACAAGACCATATTGTCTTCTACAGACAAGTTGACAAAGACTGATGGCACCTGAAACTTTCGCCCAATGCCTTTTTGCACGATTTCGTACTCTTTGTGATCTATGAGACGTACAGGCTCGCCATCCTTGGGATAAAAGAGCACATTACCCAAAGTAGGCCGTGTTTTCGCACAAATGATATCCAACAGCGTGGTTTTGCCAGCACCGTTAGGGCCAATAAAAAAGTGGATACTGTTACGTTTTACCTGCGCTTGCACTTCTGTCAGCGCAAAGAAACCGTCGAAACTTACGGAAATATTTTTTATGTCTAAGACGCAATCTTGTACTGTATTCATGACATATACTCTTATTTACCGTTGGTGGTGCTTAAACGTTTTCTTTGCTGTAGATATTCTGTAAGCGTACCTACAATGCCGCCCTTGAAGTAAATAATGGTAATACAGAAGACAAAGCCCACGATATATTGCCAAATTTCTACCATGCTGCCAGAACTGAAATTGTACTCACAAAGGTTGACCAAGAAGACACCGCAAATGGCGCCTAAAATGGTGCCCCGTCCGCCAATGGCAACCCAAATAACCATCATAATAGAATAGGATATGGTCATCTGTGATGGCGTAATGCTGCCGTTGAAATTGACAAAGACCGCGCCGCCAATACCAGCAAAGATGGCAGACAGAATGTAGACAAAGTTCTTGTATTGGCTGACTTTATAACCAGAAAAATAGGTTCTATTTTCGCCATCACGTATAGCCACCAAGACCTTGCCAAGCTTACTGCGCACAATAAACTTTGCCACAAAGTAACCTATGGCCAAAATAGCTGTGGATCCATAGAACAAGAGCAACATGGTATCAAAGTTGGCATGGCCTTTAATGCTGCCGAAGATAGATTTGATTTCCGTAATACCCGTATTGCCATTGGTGTACGGTGAAAGCGCAATAAATATGGAATAAGCAGCCCATGTTAATGCCTGCGAAATGATAGAGAAGTAGACACCTTTAACTCTATTTCTAAAGATAAAATAGCCTATGACGCCTGCCACAGTGGCTGGCACAAGCACAATAAGGATTGCTGCACAAAAGCCATATTGGAAAGGTTCCCATATGAGAGGCAATTCTTTCAGGCCACCAACAAACATAAAGTCTGTTATTCTGCCGCCTGTGGCTTGCAATTTGAGGTACATGGCCATGGCATAGCCGCCAAGAGCAAAGTACAGACCGTGGCCAAGGCTTAATATGCCCGTATAGCCCCAGATGAGATCTAAACCTATGACGAGGATACAAAAGGAGATACACTTGCCTATGAAAAGCACGGTTGATGTACTGTGCAGGATGCCCAAGTGTAGTAAGAGAGGAAAACTGCAAATAACCAGTAATAGAAGGACAAAGATTTTGTCGTGTGTGTCGTGGAGGAGTTTCATAGTATATTCCTAGTCGTCAAGACTTCTGCTTTTGATAACAAAAAGACCTTGAGGGCGTTTTTGCAAGATAGCCACTACCAATAAAAGCACGATGGCTTTTGCTATGGAAGACGATGTATAAATCTCTGTAAACATACTGGTGAAACCGATGACAATGGACGCGAGGATGGTGCCTACAATCTTGCCCACGCCACCTAACACAACAACCATGAAAGAATTTACAATATAGCTTTGGCCTACCGTAGAGTCGATGGAACCAAGCAGAGCGATAGAACAGCCAGCAATGCCTGCAAGACCAGAACCCAAAGCAAAAGTAAGATTGTCTACTTTTTTGGAGTTGATGCCTATGCACTGCGCCATGGCTCTATGTTGCATAACAGCACGCATTTGTTTGCCAAAATTCATGCGGAAAAGCACAAACCATAAGAGGCAAAGGCTTGCTATGACTAAGAAAATAATAAATAATCTATTGTAAGAAAATGTCATTCCCATGAGGTCGAGTCCCCCATTGAGAAAGGATGGAGCTTCTACATTCACGCCTTGTGCCCCAAAAATCGTACGCACAAGCTGTTGTAGTATGATGCTTATACCAAAGGTCGCAAGAAGACTGTCAATTTCCCTTCCGTAAAGATTTGAAATAACAAATTTTTCTAGTAAACTTCCGAGAAGAAAAGCTACAAGGAATGCTGCAGGGATGGCAGCAATATAATAGAGAAACAACATTTCAGGAGGGAGATACTGTTTGAACAGTTGTTGCACGACAAAGGTTGTGTATGCCCCTGTCATAACAAACTCACCATGCGCCATATTAATTACTTTCATAAGACCAAAGGTGATGGCCAAGCCTATGGACGTAAGCAATATGATGGAGCTTAGGCTTAAACTGTTAAAAAGTGTGGTGATAAACTGTTCCATGATAATCCCTTTTGCTCTTTCTTCGTGCGGGTTTGGCCCAAGACTGCTGAAAGGGCAGTGCCGTTATGCCTTGTGAGCTCACGACACTGCCGCACAATACTACTTATAACCTATTGCATTTGAAGGCTTTTTGCCCACTCATATGTGGTCAAGTATGGATCTGGATCCACAGGAGCACTGGTTGCAAAAACTTCGTAGATAAGGCCATCGCTGCTTACCTTGCCCACGCGTACAGGCTTCGCCAAGTGCTGATTTTGTGCGTTGATGGTCACAAGACCTTCAGGAGCCTCAAAGGCAATGCCGCCAGCCTTAATGGCTGCAAGCACATCTTCAACCTCAAAGCTGCCTGCTTTTTCTGCAGCGGCCTTCCAAAGGTATACGGCACAGTATGCGGCTTCTACAGGGTCGGAGGTAACGCGGCTTGCACCATAGGCACCCTTGTATGCTGCAACGAAGTCAGTATTTTGAGGCGTATCCGTTGTTTGATAGTAGTTCCATGACACCAAGTGGTCTTTCAGGATATCTGCACCAATGGTAGCTACTTCCTCTTCTGCAATGGAAAAGGACATGGTCAAATAATCTTCGCTAGAATAATTCTTTTCTGCCATTTGCTTGAAAAAAGACACGTTGCCAGTACCGTTGAGGGTATTGATGATAACTTCAGGCTGTGCTTTTTCAATCTTGCCAATGATGGCGGAAAAGTCTGTTTGGTCCATGCTAGCGTATTCTTCGCCCACGATGCTACCGCCTTGTGCGGCCATTTGTGTTTTGATGACCATGTTAGCGGTCCGTGGGAACACATAGTCAGAACCAAGCAAGAAGAATTTCTTATAGCCCTTGGACAAAAGGTATTCCATAGCAGGAACGATTTGTTGGTTTGGAGCTGCGCCCGTGTAGACAATATTCGGAGACGCTTCCATGCCTTCGTACTGTACTGGGTACCAGAGAAGTGCTTCATAATCTTCAAAAATAGGCTTTACAGCTTTACGGGAAGAAGATGTCCAGCAGCCAAACACTGTGGCGACGCCTTCACTATCCACAAGCTTTTCTGCCTTGGTTGCAAAAACAGAAGGCTCAGAGGCGCCGTCTTCTTCGATGAATTCAATCTGTGCGCCAAGCACACCGCCAGCTGCGTTGATTTCGTTAATGGCAAGTACTTCTGCATCACGCACTGCTTTTTCGCTAATAGCCATAGCTCCGGTGAGTGAGTGTAAAAGTCCTACTTTGACCGTATCTGCTGCGTGAGCAGTAGCCACATTGCCGAACAAAGCGCACGAGAAGGCGCATCCCAGACCAAATGTAAAAACCTTTTTCAAAACAGACATTTGCATTGCGAACTCCTCATATGGTGTAGTTTGGTCAAAAAAGCAGAACTTCTGCCTTTCGGTTCATAGTGAAACAACGTTATTGACATAGGCCCCGTAAGCGCAGGTAGTTTATGATGAGCTGCGTACAGTGATCTCTACTAACTTTTGCTGTATTCAAGGTCATGTGATAGGCTACTGGGTCGGTCCAAATTTTACCGTCTGTATAATAACGGTAATAATCAGCACGATATTTATCTGTTTTCTGTATGAGCGTATGCGCTTCACCTTCTGTAAGCCCAAAGTGCTTTGTAATATTATCCACACAGACCTTACGAGGTGCTTCAATATATACACTCACAACATTGTGGTAGTTTTCTAGAATATGGTTAGCGCATTTACCGATGATGATGCATGACCTACTGCGTGCTAATTCGCGTATAAGCTCTGCTTGTATATTAAAAAGATTATTGTCTGAAACAAACTCCTTTTCCATGGGAGTTGGTGTGTATGGAGTTGTTGCCTTGGGAAGTAACTTCATAAGTGCATAACTTACGGGGAGCTTTTCATCTCTGCTGGCAAATTTTGCCTTATTGATACCAGAGTATTCCTCAAGCATGGCAGGGAGTTGTGTATCGTAGCACGGTATACCAAGCTCTTGCGAAAGCAGTGAACCTATGTACTTCCCACCGCTTCCAAAGCCTCGTGCTATGGCAATGACAAAATTTTTCATCAAGAGTGTCTCCACGATATTCATTGAGTATTGTACTTTGAAAACGGTGCTCTTCCTTGCCCTCTTTTGTGCCATGAGGGCCAGTATTGGCTTGTTTTTCACGCCAAAATACAAATTTTTTGGTCGTATACTTTATTAAGCAAGACATGTGCCATTATCTGTAAAGTACTTAATTATTTAAATAAAACTAATATAGTCAACGAAAAGACTACATCACGTACGTATAAAAAAGTACAAAAATGTAAAGTCTTGTGTACGCGAGCACATAATACACTGTGATATGCAGTATATTTTTATCATATCTATTGAACTTTACTGATTTTATTATAGCGTTACGTCCGTTTTTGTAGTTACCTACAATTTTGTATACTACTACAAAAAGGTATGAACTTTTAAGGCTCCCCTCCCAAAGCGTCTCTCCTGTAAAGATGGAGGGCAATAAAAAAAGAGGCGTACCAAGTCATCATTGGTACGCCTCATAGTTTTTTCTTCTATCTATCTCTTCATTTATCAACTCGGGCATCAACTCCGGCATCAACTCCAACTCCGGTATCAACACCAGCTCCGGCATCGGCTCCGGCATCGGCTCCGGCATCGGCACCAGCTCCGCAAAGCCTTTTTCTCAACATGTGTGGAACAGAATATGGGGCAGCCCTCATCTGTTTTGGACCCACAACGCAAAAAAAAGCACTTAGATTTTACTCTAAGTGCTTGAATTTGCATGGTGGGCGCTGAGGGGATCGAACCCCCGGCATTCGGCTTGTAAGGCCGACGCTCTACCAGCTGAGCTAAGCGCCCGTTCGTTGCTGCGAGAGAGAACCTAAGAGAAAGTGCGCTTCATGTCAAATACTTTTTTAAAAAAATGTATTTTTTTGTGCTTAAATACCTTTTTTCATCCTCACATCTGCTTCTTCATGCTTAATTCTGTCGCTCAAAGCCTATTATGGCCTCATTCCCATACATGGCCTCACCCTCATCCCCAGTACTCCGCTCCTCCCAAGACACATGAATAGCTCCATGCTCTCCTGTACTCATAAGCACAATACCGCGCTCCTCCAATGCTTGGCGCACCTCTATATTAGGATAGCCATAGCGATGATTTTTAGCACAACTCGCAATGGCCACGCGCGGCTGTACAGCATCATAAAGTTCTGACGCATAAGAACTTTTTGAACCATGGTGCGGCAATATCAAAATTTCAGCACGCATATCTGCTTCTGTTTTCTGTGCATAGCGTAACACGTCTTCTATGGCCGCTGTCTCCACATCACCACAAAGCAAGGCAAGTCCGGTTTTCGCGCCACTGTGTGCATCGGTATACACAAGGCGCATGACCAGTGAAGCATTATTCCCTGCATCATAGACAGCTTTGGCTGGGTGAAGGATTTCAAGGCTAAGCTGTGATCCAAGATCCACTTCCATACCAGCAAGCAAAACCTGTGGCACAAGCTCAGCCTTCTGCAAAGCTTCTTGCAAGGATTGCGTATTAACCTTGGCATTATCGTCACCATTATAGCCATAGAATTGCACAGGAAAGGCACGCAGTAGATATATGAGCCCACGCACATGATCATTATCTGGATGGCTATTAAAAATCATATCTAAGCGTGGCCACTGATTATCTGTCAACGCATGCGCCACAATATCCCGTCCCGAATCAAAACGCTTAGAATAAAAGCCACCACCATCAACCATGATTTTTGTATCATCTGGG
The DNA here is from genome assembly GCA_044433065.1 of Pseudomonadota bacterium. Taxonomy (GTDB): domain Bacteria; phylum Desulfobacterota; class Desulfovibrionia; order Desulfovibrionales; family Desulfovibrionaceae; genus Nitratidesulfovibrio. The sequence goes on along the minus strand of JAWXUA010000045.1, from coordinate 7,727 downwards.
GTACGAATATACACAGCCTGCCCCATGCCCACATCAAAAATGGTCATACGTATGCACGTATCATGAGCATCCTTGACCATAAGCACAGGGCCCACAAGAAAAAGTGCCAAGGACATGAGAGCCACAGGGCGCAGGACCAGCGGCAGATGACGGCGTCCTAAGCGTGACAAGAGGCAAAGCAACAAGCCACCATAGCCTATAGCTGTGGCCCAGTGTGGTTGGTATAGGGCTGGCATATCTAATAACTTCATATCATTGAGATATTCTAATAGCAAAGTCATACCAAGGCATATTTGCATGGCAAGCCAGAAGCACGCATCACCAAGCACATAAAGGTAGGACACCAAAGGCATATTGGGCATGGTGTGGCACAGCATCCCCATAAAACTCAAAGGCAAGACGAGCAAATCTGAAAGCGGTATCCAGAGCATATTCAAGAGAAACCATGGGCTGGCCTTACCAAAGACCATGAGCTGAATGGGCAATAAAACCACTTGAATAAGTGTCGAGGAAAGTCCGATCAAGAACACAGCATATATAATTCTGTACAGATATGGCCACAGATATGCAGGTAAACGACGGCGCATTTTATAAATGAGCGTGTCATTATTATAGGGCGATACATCGGCAATGGTGGCTGCATCCATAGCCTCATCTGATGGAAGTTCTTTTTCAAAACCAAGCCACTGCATACAATGTTGGCTCAGAATGAGCGAGACCGCCACGGACGCCACAGCAAGGCTTGAAAGCTGCAAACCTAAATCATAGATACTTAAGGGACTTATAAAAAGAATAACACTTAAGGCACAGAGGAGCGCGTCGAGGAGATTGGCCTGTCGATAGCTTGTACATACGGCTATGGCCCCAAAAAGCAGCATGGCTGAAGCACGCACTAAAGAAGGCGGTGCACTGCCAAGCCAAAGATAGAAGGCTGCGCATGGCAAACAGAAAAGATAAAAGAGCTTTTTACCTGAAAGATGGTACAGAAGAGTGTTACTACTACGACGTATAAAGAACACGCATAGTGAGGCAATAAAACCTGCAATAATAAGGTGTTGCCCTGATAAGGCTAGGGTATGTAAAAGGTCTGTCTTGGCGAAATAATCCAATAGACTGCTGTCCATATAATAGCGGTCACCAAAAAGAATACCCATGACCACACTGGCTGCGGCCATGCGCGTAGCATCGTCTGCGCGTACTGCGTTTAGTGCAGAGTCTGTACCATCGGTATGGCCATCCGCATGGCCGTCTGCGTGCCCGTTAACATGACGTCCTGTACAACGAGCCTCTTTTCCGATGCCAGAAAAATCATGCTCCACAAGCGTATGCATGCGCCTATCCACACGAAGCCGTAAAGCCTCACGCCATAACGCGTCACGGCGCGGTTCCGAAATAATCGCTATTTGCGGCGTCTCTCCCTTGGACCAAGCACGATGCCACGCCCCTTTCATGGCCCAAAATTGCTCAAAATCAAAACCGCTAGGATTGGCGAAGCCATGGACTTCCTTAATACTTAAGGTGACCTCCACGGTCTGCCCTGTCATGATGCGCATACCGTCAAAAAAAGGTTCTTCCCAAGTCCAGATGACGCGGTGAAGAGGTGCGTCTATAGCAGAGCCATCAGGATTATCTGCATCATCGCTTTGAATGGGCCGCACATTTTCAAGAGTGATGCGTAAACGTTGGTCTGGAAGACCTTCCACGCCTGCAACGCACCCTGTCACACGTTGGGCATTATTGGTAATCCATGCGTAGCTACCATAGCCGCTATGGCCATCATGCTCATGGCCTGCATGGGGAATATCCTTATGAGGCAAGGCCGCGCCAGCATAGAGCCAAGCAAGAACAAATATGACTACAAGGCCAGTATAGCGCAGCACATCATACAACAGACCAGATGGACGTCCACAACGGTCATGTCCGCACATAGTTGCCCACGAAAAAGGCCAGCGAGGCCCAAGACTGCCTTCCCTTGCTCCAAGCAAAAGAAGGCAGAACATGGTCAACGCTGGCATAGTATATCGTGCTGCAAAGAGACCTACCATGGCTGCCAAAGCGTAAATTTGCCATGGCAACAATGCAGAAAGCTTTTCACGGCGTCGTGGAAATAAAGACATGGTCAGACGTTGTACACTGGAAATCTACAGGCGCCACTTATTCTTGTTCGCGACGAATATGAGCACCCACAGCACTCAGCTTGGTTTCAATGTGTTCATAGCCTCGGTCAAGGTGGTAGATACGTTGCACGTGGGTTGTCCCTTGGGCCGCAAGACCAGCCAAAACAAGAGACGCACTGGCGCGCAAATCAGACGCCATGACAGGTGCACCACGAAGTGTATCAACGCCGCGGACCATGGCATTACGCCCTGTTACGCGGATATCTGCTCCCATGCGCATGAGCTCTGAGGCATGCATAAAACGATTTTCAAAGATGGTTTCCTTCATGACGCTGGAGCCCTCAGCAAGGCACATCAAAGCCATAACCTGCGCTTGCATGTCCGTGGCAAAGCCTGGGAAAGGTTGCGTGGTCACGTCCACAGCCTTCAGTGGTTTTCCTTGTACTGCGCGACGGGCAAGCACACCATCCTCTCGCTTTTCAATATGCATGCCCATGGTGATGAGCTTGGCAATGGTGGCTTCCTGCTCTTCCCAAGGACAACCTGTGAGCAAAAGCTCGCCATCCGTAATGCCGGCAGCTACAAGGAAGGTTCCAGCCTCGATGCGGTCTGGCATGATGCTATATTCGCAGCCATGTAGGCTTGGCACACCTTGGATACGGATAACGCTTGTGCCATGGCCTTCAATTTGTGCACCGCACGCAATAAGGAAGTTAGCAAGGTCCACAACCTCAGGTTCGCGAGCTGCATTTTCGAGAATAGTTTCGCCATCAGCCAAGGCCGCAGCCATGAGCAAATTCTCCGTGCCGCCCACAGTAGGAAAGTCAAAGTAGATCCGTGCACCGTGCAGATGCGCCCCATTTTTAGCATTTCCTTTTGGACAAGAGCCAATGATGTAGCCATCTTCCAACGTAAATTCAGCACCCATTTTCTCAAGAGCAGAAAGGTGCAAGTCAACAGGACGTGCGCCAATGGCACAGCCACCAGGCAAGGCTACGCGCGCTTCACCGAGGCGTGCCAGTAAAGGACCAAGGCATAAAACCGATGCACGCATGGTTTTAACGAGATCATAAGGAGCTTCTGGCGACAGCGTGCTTGGTGTGGTTTTCACAGTATGATTTTCAAAAACAGTGGTACAGCCAAGGATATCCAGCAATTTATTGGTCGTATAAATATCGCGAAGGCGTGGCACATTGGTGAAGGTGATGGCATCATCCACGAGGATAGCCGCCATTAAAATAGGTAAGGCCGCGTTCTTTGAACCGCTCACATTAATGGTTCCGTTCAGGGCAATTCCACCTTCAATGACCAATTTATCCATTTTTTTATCCTTTTTTATCTTAATTCTAGATTTTTTCAAAAAAAAGCTTGACCACGGAGAGCAAAGCATATAGTGCATTCTCTCGCTATGGCGGATGTAGCTCAGTTGGCAGAGCACCTGGTTGTGGCCCAGGTGGCCGTGGGTTCAAATCCCATCATTCGCCCCATATTTCAAGACCTCACTTCGGTGAGGTCTTTTTTTGTGGCAAATAGACTTTTTCCCAGAACCATGACCGCTCATTAGGTCATCATCAAGGTCACTATGCAAACCATAGAGACATAAGCTCATAGGCATAGTGCTATATGTAAAGTGCCTTGGTCGCAAGTGATAATTTTTGGGGTAAAGATTGTTTGGGGTTTTGCGCGTGGAGTTTTTTATTAGGAGAGGCCCTCTATCTTTTGGAAATATTTTGTACGGTCTAGAAGTCTCTGCTTGCAGAGAGTAAAAGAGGACTAAAGAAAACTGCGGAGATAGATAGTCGTATTGACTTGCCCTATAAAACATCATAAAAAGCAGTCATATGAAGGGGCTATGAGGTCTAGTTTCTTCATTGCCAAATTAGCTATCTTTATCTCTGTATACAGCATATATATAAACTTATATTCTACATGTATATATAATACTACTGTAAGGGTTATTATATGAATATCCTACTCATATCACATGAGTTATCTGTTACTGGAGCACCACACTCCCTTCTCCGTCAAGCACAATATTTCAAAAATGCTGGTCACAACGTCGATATATGGACATTGAATGGTGGTGAATTAGAACAAAGATATATAACTGAAGGATTTCATCCTTTATATATACACAACAAAGAGCATGAAATATTTTTTGCATTTAAAAAACAAAATAAAAAATATGATTTTATTTTATGTAATACCACCGTTACATATAAGGCAGTTAAGGCCCTTCAACATTACAATATTCCTTTAGTTTGGTTTATACGTGAAACAAGGTTAGTTGACGAGGGGATGGACCACAATTCTGCGTTTGCTAAAGTATTTATGGAGTTTAACAATATTTATACTGTTTCAGAGTATGCAGCAAACATTATAAAGAAGTATAATCAAAATGTTCGAGTGATACACAATGCCATCGAAGATACATTTTCATGCTTTTCACCTGTCGATGCAACTATAAAATTTGGTTTTATAGGATCAATAGGACCTGTGAAAGGTATTGACTTACTTATAGATGCATACTTGGAAGTTATAAAAGTACAAAATAATGTTGAACTATATATCGCAGGAAATTATAATTCAAACCTTGGACACACCCTTCGTGAAAAGACTAAAAATATTACATCTATAAAATGGCTTGGAATAGTCCAGAATGAAGAAAAAGAAAGGTTTTTTAATCAAATAGATATTTTATGCATGCCATCTTTAGATGAACCTGCAGGACTTAGCCTGATTGAAGGTGCAATGAAAGGCATTAATTACAACTGATACAACAGGAGCAAATTATATTGTTGAACATGGCCAAAATGGCTATATCACAAAGTCAAAGGACAAAAAAGCATTAGAAGAAGCAATGCTGATGATGACAAGGCAAAATATTCATCTTATGCAAAAATATTCTCGTTATATGTATGAAAAATATGGTATGTCTACCCATGAAAAAGATGCTGTATTGCAAATGTTACACGACAGTGTAAATAATTTTAGATATTTAGGCTGTAAAATTACACGTTTAAAATATTTTATATATTTTATGAAAAAAATGGCACCACAAAAAATCAAACGCACTAATGGTTGCCGCGATATTTACTTTTTTGGATTTAAAATTTTTTCATATAAACATCGTTAAGCTTACAGCTAGACTAAATGTTTATAATTACAAAAGTAACATATACACTCTAAGCAATATTATACTTATGACTATTAGCATAATATAATCGCTTTATTATGCGCTTTACCCAAGAGTACTTCAATTTTGTGTACTCTTGGGTATTTTTTTAATACAACTTCCCCCCCACCCTACTCAAGCGCAACCAAGTCATAGGTCCTCGCCTCAACGATATCAGCTTCAATCATCTCGCCAGCTTTGACGTTGGGGCCACTAACATAGGTCATGCCATCGATTTCAGGAGCTTGGAACCATGTGCGGCCAGTATACAGGCTTGGCCATTCTTCATGCGGTGCGTCCACCAAAATCTTTTGACGCGAACCAAGGTAGCCTTCCATAATCTCTTCGCTGATTTCGCCCTGCAACTCCATGAGTGCATCGCGACGCCATTCCTTGACCTTATCGTCAACCTGATCTGGCATGTCCGCAGCAGGTGTACCCTCTTCAGCCTTATACGCAAAAACGCCCAGATGGGTGAAGCGCGTCTCTTCCACAAAGTCCGTCAGCGTGGCGTAATGCTCTTCCGTCTCACCAGGGAAGCCCACAATCAAGCTTGTGCGCAAAGCTGCTTCAGGGAACACATTGCGCACACGGTCGATGACTTTGCGTGGATCGCGAGCAAAAGGGCGCCCCATGCGGCTTAAAATATCGCTATGGGCATGCTGTGTTGGAATGTCAAAATACGGCACAAGCGGTCCACCTGCATCGCGCATATATTTCAGTAAATTCTCTGTTAAACCAGCTGGGTACAAATACATTAAGCGCAATCTCTCAAGGCCCTTCAAAGGCAACAGTTCATCAAGCAAGGTCGCCAAACCATGCTTTGCGCCAATATCTTCGCCCCAAGCCGTAACATCCTGCGCCACCAGAATAATTTCCTTCACGCCTTGATCAATGAGCCCTTCAGCCTCTCTTGCCAAAATTCCTGCGTCCGTAGATCGGTGCGGTCCTCTAATCATGGGAATGGTGCAAAATGAGCAGTTATGCCGGCAGCCGTCACTCACCTTCAACCACGCATACGAAGGCCCTGTGCTCAAAATCCGCCCTGCCACCAAAGGTGTCGGCAAGCCCAATTTTTGCGCCAGCATGTGTGGCCAATCTTCAATGACCTGATTTGGCAACCAAAGATCAACCTCTGGTAATTCTGGCGCCAACTCCTTCTCACCATAACGGCCAACCAAACAGCCAGCAACCACTACAAAGGGACGCTTGCCACCCATTTCTCCAATGTCCTCAACGGTTTCCAAAATAGTCCGCACGGACTCCTCAACCGCTGGCATAATAAAGCCGCACGTATTGATGACCACGAGTTCCGCATCCTCGACCGCCTCTACAGGGCGCACATCAACGCCAAGCGATCCAATAAGATGCTCCGTATCCACACGATTTTTAGGACAGCCAAGGCTTACAGAATATACAGATAACATAATTATTTCACCATTTTATATATTACCGCACATATATAGGCGGCCTTAAATTATAAAAAATTCCCCTAAGGCATTGCTTTTTTTCGCATTGATGCTGATTGTACAGAGGTCACAGTATCGGTCAAGAAAAAGATGGGGAATTGACCCGTTTTCAGCTTCCCCAACAATAAATACAAATATATGAGGTTATTATGGATACAAAAACCGTTGTGCTTGCGAGCAATAATAAAGGGAAAATAGCAGAGCTTGCCACCCATTTACAAGAATTTGGCTTGAATGTCGTGGGCCTCGAAGCTTTCCCAGAAATTCCAGAAGTGGAAGAAACAGGCGTCACCTTTGAAGAGAATGCCCTGCTCAAAGCGTGCACCATTGCGCGATTGACTGGCCTTGTAGCTGTGGCTGACGACTCTGGCCTCGAAGTTGATGCTCTCAATGGCGCACCTGGTGTCTATTCCGCACGCTATGCCGCTGGCGATGACAGTATTCTGCCCAATAAGCCAGAAGCAGGAAAAGACGAGCGTAATAATGCCAAATTGCTGATTGCCCTCGAAGGCCTGCCCCAAGAACAACGCACCGCGCGCTTCCGCTGCACCATGGCTGTGGCCAAGCCCGTAGCCCTGCTTGAAGGCAGCAACGAGCACATTAAAGAGTACGCCACCGAGCACATGACCACCACAGGCGCATGGGAAGGCACCATCGCCACAGCTCCTCAAGGCGAAAATGGCTTCGGTTATGATCCGCTCTTCGTGGACTCCATCTCTGGCCGCCATGCCGCAGAACTTACCAAAGCAGAAAAACATGAACGTAGCCACCGCGGTAAAGCCCTTGCCGCCATGCTCGCCAGTTGGAACGATTTTATAAAGTAAGTTGGGGCAATTTTACGAATAGCTTTTTTTTGGGGGGGGCACACGTGTTCCCCCTTCTTTGGTGTAGACCCCTTCTTTTGCCCTGTGCCCCCTTCTTTGGTGTAGACCCCAAAATGAAGCTTATTCAGCGCCGCGCGTACGG
>JAWXUA010000044.1:0-17888 GCA_044433065.1 Pseudomonadota bacterium | reverse complement strand
GAAAACTTTCTGAAGAAAGTTTTCCCTTCCCCCAGACCCCCCTCCCTTTCAAAGACTTTTATTTGCGATGCTAGGGTGGTCGTTGGATGGATATCCGCGGCGCATGGGGGAAAATGGAGCATAAGGAAAGCTTGTCCCAAGCAAGGTATTCCTAAAATTTGGGAAAGATTACGCTTGGTTCGGTGGCGTTGATTTCCCATCCCCTTACCATGTCTGGGCGTTCCTACTGATTGCCTTGGGTTGGGGACGTCACTATGGCACAGTGTTTCTGCCGATTGCTTTGGGTTGGCAGGGGCGTCACTATGGTACAGCGTTTCTGCCGATTGCTTTGGGATAGTGTGGGTGTTGGATGTGAGTTCACGGCCACATGGGGAAAGATGTTTCATGACAGCATTCTGCATTGTGTAGAATGTAATGTATATGATGTATTTTCATTAACGAACAAAGGAGTATCACTATGAGCTTCTCACGCATCGAAGTAATTATGTCCATGGATAAAGTCGGCGAACTGCAAAAGGCACTCAGCAAGGCCGGTGTATCTGGCATGACCTTGTCCCAAGTGCTCGGTTGTGGCGTACAAAAGGGTACGTATGAATATGAAGTAAGCCAAAACGTTGAAATGCGTCTGCTTCCAAAGCAAATGGTGACTATCATCGTCGAAAGCGAAAAAGAAGATGCAGTGCTCGAAGTCATTAAAAAAGAACTTTACACTGGTCATATTGGCGACGGCAAGATTTTTGTATCCGATGTACGTCGTGTTGTCCGCGTTCGCACTGGTGAAGAAGGTCTTGAGGCGCTGAAATAATCTTATGCAAAGAGTTACCATGCGCTGGTAGCAGTTGAGGTACCAGCGCGTACCATTTTTTTGCGGTGCATGGCGTAACGCTTTTGGCCGTTTTGAGGCTCTCAACAGAGAGTAGGGGAAGGGAATTATGGCTCAAAAGAAACTTGGCTTATTCACTGCTGTGGCCACAGGTGTTGGCCTCATTTTATCCACATCGTGCCTGCTGTCTTTGGGCCTTGGTGTGGGACCCTTGGGCGCAGGCTTTCTTATTGCCATTCTAGCAGCATGCGCCTTGAATATCTGTACAGCCCTCTCTTTGGGCGAGCTTAACGCCGTTCTGCCAAATCTTACTGGTGGTCTTGCTCAATACACTTTAGTGTGTCTTGGGCCATTCATGACCATTGTAATCATGGTAGGCGGCTATCTTTTTTGTCTTGTCTTATGCAGTTGCGCTGAGGTTGGCATGTTTGGCAACGTATTTACAACGTTAATGCCCAATACCCTAAGTGCAAAAGAATATTGTTACATCCTCTTAACCATCATTACAGCAGTCAATCTGCTTGGTGTTGACATGTTTGCTAAAGTGCAAAACGTCATTGCCTATTCTTTGATTGCTATGATGGTTGTCATGGGGCTTTTTGGTATCTTCCATATGGGTTCTGGTACACCAATTGAACAGCCCATAGCCTTAACATGGAACATATCAGAAACATTTTCCATGGTTGGCCTTGCATTCTTCCTCTTTGTAGGTTGCGAGTTCATTATCCCCATTGCAAAAGATATCAAAAATCCACGCATTACAGTGCCATTAGGTATGGTTGTCAGCCTTCTTGTGGTCGCTGTCATGGATATTGCAGTCATGTTTGGCATGAGTCAGTATGTCCCATGGGCAGAACTTGGCTCCAGTGCCACGCCACACCTAGTCTACGGCATCGCGCTTTTTGGTGAAACAGGCATGATACTTATGGCCATCACATCCATTTTAGCCGCCATCAGCACCATGAACTCCACCATCAATGCCTTGCCCCACGTCTGCGCTGGCATGGCCAATATCGGCCTTTTGCCGAAGATTTTCCTGAAAAGGAACAGATTTGGTGCGCCTTTCATCGGCATAGCCCTTGTTGTTTTGCCCGTGTATGCCCTTGTGGCTGTGGGCTTCAGCGAAGCCGAAGAGCTTGGTTTCCTTATCCTTATTGGCTGCGTCTTCTGGATGTGCTCGTACATTATTTCCAATATAAACGTCTTGGTTTTGCGGCGCACTATGCCAACCGTACCACGGGCATTCAAAGTGCCTTTCGGTCCCATCATTCCACTGATTGGCGCACTAGGTACGCTGTACATGGTCCTCAATATTGATAGCGATCCAGACACACGCAATTACATCCTCAGCATCTGTTGTGGCACCTTTGCACTCATTGGTGCATGGGCTTTTGTGTGGATTAAATTCTTTATGAAAAAGCCTTTGTTCAAGAGATTTGCTATTAAAGACGTTATGGCCATGGAAAATGAAATGTACCATATCGTAAGAAGGCATTAACTCTGCCATCATAATAGCTTCACACTACGTTTACTAAAGAAGAACGTCTTGCTTATGCAGGGTGTTCTTTTTTATTGCATGGGAACACGTCGCAAGCTACATTGGAGTGCAGTGGCCCTTGCCATGTCTAGACCAATACGCCACCATGATAATCCAGCAAAACAAGACCATGCCAACACAGTAGGCACTGCGTCATACCAAAGTGAGTACTCCATGACTTGCACTTTGTTTCATGTTTGCTATATATCGTCTACAAGTACTATAGTATACTCATAACATATGTCTGTATATAAGGAATACCATGGACCATAGAGAAATTGTGGCAATCATAAATACTTTTCTTCAAGATACTATGCCTGTGTCCTTTTATGCTCATGAAGATACACCTGACTATACAATGATGCCGTATACTGAGGCTGATATAGCATCTTTTCTTCATAGTTCCAAGAGACCATGCACAGAGAGTACATGCGCACCCACACAGCTGGCTACATCTTTCCTTGATATGGTACACCCATGCGATGTGGAGCGTATGCAAGATAGTCTTGAGCAGGCACGGAATACGAAACAGTCGTATAAAACAGTCTTTATCCTTAAGGGCAACGAAAAAAACGATCGTTTTGTTTTCAATTACGCAATATACAAAGAGACGAGCCATGGCAGAGGCTATTTTTTTGGCATTCTCTTGGATGTTAACGAAGTCTCATCACAACAAGAGATGCTCCTTTTACAACGGTCAGCGCATTTTGATAGCCAATCCTACAAATATGCATTGGTTGGTACCTCTTTAGCTTTGCGTATACTCAAGGAACAATTGCTCAAAGTAGCGGTTTCATCAGCCTTTGCATTGCTTTTAGGTGAGTCTGGCGTGGGCAATGTCAGCGTGTTGTCATAGCTCGCGCTCTTGTGCTGAAGTCAAAAGTCCTCATTTTGGATGAACCAACGTCCTCTCTTGACCGCGTATTACAGTTCCAAATTTTGACGCTTCTTGCCCAGCTCCAAGAAAAGTATGGCCTAGCCTGCATCTTTATTACCCATGATGTAACGCTTGTAGCGCGTTTTTGCCATCGAGTTCATCATATAGAGGATACATACTTCTGCAAGAAAGAGCATCTACCTCATCAAAGCTGAGTAAGAGCCAATGCAATTACTTAAAGTGCCTACGATACGTATTGATATGGATGCTTGTTTTGCGTGCAGTATGCAGTCATGATTAGATATATAGATAGGTTATAGATGATACTATTCTTTTGTGCACGGTATTTTCATATTATATTGTATGTACAATGCAAGCCATTTTGTTTCATACACATACTTACTATGTCATGCATAAATCGTTACGAGGAGAAAACATTTTCATACTACACTGATGCATATTTTTATTATTTGCTAAAAAATCTATTTCTATATATTACCTTGAACAAAGATTTTGCTGGCACAAACACATTTACTATGCTATCACAGCAATAAGAAATACATCTAAGGCTTCATCATTTTGGAATTTTACTTTTTTGGAGAGAAGTATGTTGCAAACACGAAACGCCATTGGAAATCTTATTGCTCGGTATCAAAGTGTTTTACATCATTGTAACGTGTTGAATGCGCGCTCAATAAAGAAGATAGCAAGTACTGTTGTGATTGCTTGCTTTATTTTTTGCATGTGTGGATTGGGAACTGCTTGGGGTGAGTATTTGCCTGTGGGGGGTTGGGATACTGCAGCCCCTACCGTAACTACGAAAGACAGTGATTATACCAACGAGAACGGTTCCACCGTAACAGTAGCCCCTACAGGTATTCTAAACATTACAGGAACCTTTACCAATGAAGGTGGCAATGCATATGTTGACGCAAATGGTACACCTTACTGGGATGATGCAAGTGTATATATTTATTCAAATGACAATGGCACAGGAACTTTAACTGCCGATACTGTTGATAATAAAGATGGTGTGCTTATTGTATCTGGTGGCACCTTGAATGCAACAACAATTAACAATAGCACGCAGGTTGAGACAGTGACGGAGTCAGATAAGACAACTGAGGCGGATGATAGTGAAAACACAACCGACCTATACTCAACAACTGGCTCTATTATTTGGCTAAATGGTGGCACCATAGGTACTACTGAAACAATTATCAATAATAGCGGTACTTTTCTTGTTGATGCAGGAACTGTAAATGCTATTGAATGGAACAATAAAAGCACAGGTTATGCCAAAATTGGTGGTGGTACCATTAATATAACAACATTTACCAATGATGGTGAAGTTGTCATGCATAACTGGGGTACTAATGGTGCAGAGTTAACAACTACAGATTTTATAACAATGGAACGTTTAGTATTTATGGCGGTACCCTTAAAGTTACAGATACGCTTTATATTAAAACTGGGTCAACGTTTGATGTTTTAGGTGGTACGCTAGATATTGGAACCATTGACTATAGTGGTGAATTTACCATTTCAAATAATACAACACTCGCCACAAGCATCACCAATGGTGGCACAGGTAATAGTGATGACAAATTTACTGTCAACAATTCATCGCTTGAGGCTGATGTATTTGTAAACTATGGCAAACTTACTATTAACAATAACTGGTATGATAGTGATGGTGATGCTATAGACGACACACTAGGTGCAAGCTATGTCACCATCGATGAACTTACGACATATGTAGACTCCTATATCGGCATTAACGGTAACGCGACAAGCTCAAGTTCCATCGCAACTGTTGTTAACGGTACTTTTACCCTTGTTAATGCAGAGACCAAAGCTAACTTAACTGTAGGCACGGGCGATTCTGCTGACTCTTTCATCAATAACAGTGAAATCCACGTCAATGGTGGCACGTACGCTGTTTTCAATGGTGATTTTACCAACTACTACTTCCTTGATATGCACGGTGTCGCAACTGATCCTGACGAAAACTTTGGTGATGGTGAAGCAGGCAATACTGTTGTCTATGTTGATGGTAATTTTACGAATAATTCACAGCGCTATGATGCCGAATATGCAAGTATGGAAGAATATACCGTGCACCTTGCTAGTGGTGCGCTGCTCTATGTTACAGGGTATTTTGATAACCAAGATGGTACCATTCATATCGACAATGGTGGTAGCCAATTGTATGTTGGTGAGTATTTCACCAACAATGATAGCCTGTATATTACTGATGGCGCAAATGTCACAGTTGTGGATGATTTTACTAATACTAATGGTTTAGTGGCAGTATACAATAGCGCAACAGATAAAGATACCGCCGCATCAAGTCTCAATGTTGGTGGTACATTTAGCAATAGTGCGAAAGTTACCATTTACTCCGGCGCAAATGTGACAGTCGCCTACGACTTTGATAATATTAACGGCTTAGTAACATTATATAATAGCGCAACAGATAAAGATGCCGCCGCAACAAGTCTCGATGTTGGTGGTACTTTCACCAATAGTTCTGAAGTCACGATTTACTCAGGTGCAAATGTAACGGCCAAAGACTTTAATAACACTAACGGCTCAGTAACATTATATGACAAAGATACAACTCTCAACGTTGGCGACACATTTACCAATAGTTCAACAGTCACTGTTCACGCAGGAACTGTAACTGCAAATACTTTTAAGAATGAGTCTGGTTCTCTTACGCTCTATAATCAAGGCACAGCAACCTTTGTCAAAGCCAACAGCGTAGCAAGTACATCCATCACCGTCTATGGTGGCGGTACATTCACAGCGCAAAACGGCGATATAGATGGCACGTTCACCATTGGCAGTGGGTATAGCTATGAGGACAATGGCATCACCTATACTGTTGTCAATGGCGTCCTCCAAAAAACAGGAGATGCCGCTGACCTGCTCACTCTGTTGTCGCTGTACAGCTATGGTGATGTGGATATTCAAGGCGGCATTCTAGCTATTTCATCTGGCTATAATTCTGGCACGACCAGTGTGTTCAACATTGATGATGATGCAAGCTTCATCAAAGAAGGCGACGCCACAGACACCATGATTATCTCTAATATCCTTGTAAACCAAGGGACTCTTACAGTCAGTGGTGGTGGCCTTAACTTAGAGTCGCTGAGCTATGCAGGCGATGTTGCAGAAGAGAACGGTAGCTTAAATGAAACAATATATACCACGTACACCGGTAACTTCGTCAGCGAAGGTGCTGTTATTGTCAGTGGCACGACTTCATACCTCAAATTAGATGGTACTGCGGATGATGGTGCGCTGGACAACGAGGCCTTGAATAGTCTTATTGAAGAGGGCTATGCTACAAGTAACAGTACGCATACCGATGTTACTATGAATCAAGCCAGCGTCTTATTCTATGATGGTGTTGGTATTGTCCTTGTGGGCGAGGATGCGCAGCTTGTTGTGACTTCGAATAGTGACATGGACACATCGACTATTAATAACAGCGTGTACTTTGACGATGACACCCTCTTTAAATTCAATGGCCATAGTTATGACCGTGAAAATGCAGTCATTACTATAGTTGGTGATGATGGTGAGGCGAATACTGCAGGTAGCATCTCCATTTCTAGTACAGCCAATTTCCTTGCTACCAACCTTATACATGATACGTATTACACCATCATTGAGAATGTGGACGATGATGCTAAAGCCGCCCTTGAAGCCTCTGGTTGGTTCGGCGATATCAATAATAATGGCTCCCTCGACCACATGATTGAAGATGTCGAAATTCTTTATGTTGCGAGCGATACTAATACCTATGGAGACTCAAGCACCAACGATATTGTCTTGGTTACTGGTGGCGTCACCGACACGAACTTTGGCGACGATGAAGAAATCTTCGACAGCATGCAAGTCCTCTGGGAAGAGGGAGAAAACGATAAGGAAAGCGATAATGCTGGCACGGGCTTTGTGTCTGATGCCGCAGATAAAACCGAAATCCCTGATGTTGAAGAGGCCGCAAAAACCCTTGAGTCTGCAACCAATGTGGCCATTACTGGTGGCGTTGTGCAGTTGACAACCGATGCTTCGGACATCATGTCGCAAGCGGTCAATCTGCGTATAGACGGATTGCACGCTGATGCTGGTGGCTACGTTGAAGATATTTCTGCCACGGATTGGGGCCTTTGGGCTATTCCATTGTACCAACAAAGTCAGGTCCGCAATATTAAAGTTGGTACAACTACAGGTGGTTACGATGGTTGGCTTGCTGGCGTTGTGGCTGGTATTGACCGCAAGAAAGATGAATGGACCCTTGGCGTGGCCCTTGGCATCGGTATTGGTGAAATGAAGTCCACGGATAATTTTGCAGACACAGAGACCGATATTGATTTCTGGTCCGCCATTGCCTACGCTGGCTACCATAAGGAACGCTTCGAGTGGAAAGCGGACTTCACCTACACCAATGCGAGCAGTGAAATCCGACAGGAAAACCCATATCACTTAATTTCAATGTCCGATATCCGCGCAGATGTGGATGGCCAGCTGTTCAGCCTTGGCACGCAAGTGAGTTACAAAATCATCGACGATGATGTTGACGTAACGCCGCATATAGGCTTCCGATACCGTGCATATCGCCAAGGTAGCTTTAATTCCACCATCGATGGTCGTGGATTGTTCCATGTGGAAAGTGCTGATATGGATACGTATTTGCTGCCTGTGGGCGTGCTCATTTCCACGGATTTCCAGTATACTATGTGGCTTATCACACCGCGCCTCGACCTTGTATATACCGCATTCTTTGGTGACACGAGCATCAATAACTATGTTGGCCTCACTGGCAGTGGCGCTGATGTGGATGCCTTTGGCACAGCAAAAATGCAATCCGACGTGCTCGATGACTATATGCTGAGCCTTGGCATTGGTTGCGGTGCAAAAAAGGATGAATGGAGCCTTGGCTTAGATTTGGATTTCCAAAAGTCCGAAAATCGTGAAGCACAGGCTATATTTGCACGCGTAGCCTATCGTTTCTAATCTAAATTTGCCACAAACATGGTGCATGTTGAGAGGGGAGGGAGAGAAAAGCAGACTCCCTCCGTCTCGCTGCGCCCATAGCAAAATGCGCAGTTCACAAGTTTACTGATGGAAAAAGAACGTGGTTATACACGCTTCATTATAGAATGAGTAGGATTTTGTGCGACGTATCATTGTTTTGCCTACGCGACAGGACTGCCCCCACTGGATGCAAGCTTATACCGTCGGAATATCACGCCGAATATGGCCGTTGACATGAAGAAAAGCACAGCGCTGAGGCTTGTACGCCATACTGGATCCACGTCTATGCCACTACCGAGTAGGGCGAAAATGAAGGTCTGGGGCGCATAGCCAATACAGGAACCTGCGAAGAAGGGTTTTGCTGGAATATGGCTTATGCCTGCGGCAACATTGATGATAAAGTTGCTGCCTGTGGGTATGCAGCGGATGATGAGCGCCATGGTAAAGGGATTGTGCGCCAAAAAGGCATTGACCTTGTGGATGCGGTGCCCGTATCGCCGCATGATATAGCCTTGGGCCACAAGGCGCGCCCAGCTGAAAGTCAGGATGCAACCTAAAATACTCCCAAGCATGGCCACAGCAAAGCCTGCCTCGACGCCAAAAGCGTAGCCAGCAAGGACGCTCACCATTTGGCGAGGCAAGGGTACGCTTGTCCAAAGTCCTGCTGCCATGAGGAAGACGCCATAGCCCCACAAACCGTGGCCACGGATATACGTGTCCATGAATGCTTTGTCGGGTAATACTGTATCAAAGATGCTATCCAGCCCTATAAAGTGGATGCCTATGATGGCCGCTGCAAGAAGCACAAAGAGGGCACAGGCTTTGGCTATGGGTGGGATGCTTTTTATCATGAATATTGTATCGGCTTTGGATGGTGCTTTGCGGTTTTATGTGGCCTGCTTGCTTTGCGCTGGGTCTTGAGTGGTACAACGTCAAAGCCATTTGGTAAAGTATGAAAATGCCCTCCCATAGAGATTGTGGTGGTAAGGGCGTAAACAAAAAGCCCAGAAAACAAAAAGGATTTGTTCTCTGGGCTCTTTATGTACCTATAGAAATTCTTGCTAAAAGGTGTTCCAAAAAGAAGGGTTCAGCGGCTTCAATTTCTTTTTGGCTGCAATCAAATCAAGATGCATCATGCCGAGAGCTAGTGTGTCGAAGTCTGGGCGAGAGCCGCGAGCACGAAGGTCCACAGCAGGGCAATAGCTTTTGCATTTGGTGCACCAGTCAAGACGTTCGCCAGATTCGCCCTTTTCTTCGCGCATGATTTCCATGACATCAGCACCTTCCTTATCACAGGCAGGGCAGGCACCACGGCGGAAATGCCAGTTGGAACCGCAGAGCGAGCAGTGCAAATATTTCTTGCCACCACCACCAGCGAGAAATTCGTTGTTCTCGTCCATGAGGGCGCGGTCGAGGTAGGAAATGGACGGCATGGCACCACAGACTGGGCAATAGCCTTGCTTCCAAGCGCTGTGTTTGTCCCACGCTGGCATCATCTTTTTGTTGACTTCTTGCTCATCTAAATCGGCATTTTCGGCAACAGCTGGCACAGACCGCATGACAAGGGCGTGCAAGGCTGGCGATATGATGAAGTGTGCCGCAAAGTAGAGGATATCAGCAGAGAGGCCCCCTGTGAGATCCGCAGCTTTGGCAATCTTTTCGATGCTAGCACCGTCAGCGGATATGATAGCGTCGGCCAGTGCTTCAGTTGGGGTCAGTTCTTCGCTTGAGCTTGGTTCTTCAGCTTTACCTTCTTCAGATGTACCTTCTTCAGGCTTTTCAGGAACTTGTACACCAAAAAATAGTTCTAATGTGTCAATATATGGCTTTAAGTGCTCTTGCTTAGCGAGCAACGGCAACATGGTTTCTGCGGACTTTTGCAGAACTGGCGCAAAGCCTTTTAAGGACATGCCAGCCATCATGGAGCGGCCTTGATTTGCATGTTCTTCTGTTAATTCAGGGAGTTGTAGTCCACTTTCTATGACAAGAGGGAGTAACGTACGCGGCAGAGTTGCGCGTGCCTCATAGTGATCTTCAAAAGCTTTGAGGATTGGCTCGAGCACTGGGCGACGAGCGATAACATGCTTTATGGTCTTGGCGACACTTTCACGAGATCCGATCATAGAGGCTCCAATAGAACTGGTTTAAGGCATTGTTGTTTGTGATGGTGGAAAGGGAGAAAGGCAAAAGAGTAAAGGCAGACTCCCTCCGTCTCGCTGCGCTCGCCACCTCCCTCAAGAGGGAGGCTTAAGAGAAAGGCAAAAAGGCAGAAGAGGAAGAAAGATACGCTCGGCTTCGCTGTCGCTACAAGAACAGAAGACGGAAAGGCCCACTCCCTCCGTCAGTTTGTAGTATCTGTATCACTCGAAGACTCGTGAACAGCTACTACCAAACTGCCACCTCCCTCCAAGAGGGAGGCTTAAGAGTCTCATGTGGCCGGAATCTTCGAGCCTTACGGATGCAGAGAGCAACGCTGAAAGGGATGGGGGTCTGGGGGAAGGGAAAACTTTCTTCAGAAAGTTTTCCCTTCCCCCAGCTTGTCCCAAACTAATCCCTAACCATACATAGAAGCGTATTCGTGGTAGAATTCGCCTTCTTCTGCGAGCAGGTAGATTACGGAGACGTCATCGATGTCAGCGAGGAACGCTTTTGGGTGTTCTTTGAGAACGACTTCGAGGCGTTTTTCTGCGTATTCGATGATGTCTTCACGCTCACCAAACTGCATGGCACCTGTTGGACATACGCGAACGCATGCAGGTGGCATACCAGCTTCAACGCGGTCGATGCACATATTGCATTTTGCGATGGTTTTCTTGGCTGCGTCGTAATGAGGTACGCTGTAAGGACACGAGTAGCTGATGCCCTCGCCGTCCTCTTCGCTGATTTGGCTGAAGAGCTCTTGATTTACAAGAATAGCCCCAGTTTCCTCATCTTTGTACATGGAACCTTCCAAGACGTCGTTGGCTGCGTCCACACATGGTGGCATTTCGCAGTGGCGGCATTGGTCTGGGAAGAAGTTCCAGATGACACGGTTATCTTCACTCAAGTGCTCGAAGAAACGAACAATCTTGTAGTTGTTGATGTTCATGTCTGGTGGATTTTGGTGAGTACCAGTCTGCTTTGTCATGTTGGCTGGCAGACCATGCCAGTCTTTGCATGCCATTTGGCAACCACGACAAGCAGTGCAACGTGTTGTGTCGACGAGAAATGCTTTTGCCATAACTTTTTCCTTTCAGATTACGCAATTTCTGTGAGCTTGTCGGCCTTGCGGATGGTACAGCAGCAGGCTTTAGCTTCAGGAATAGTTGTGTTTGGATCGTAGGCCGTAACGGTCAAGCGGTTGGTGGAGTCGCCACAATCTGGCGTGGTCCAACCAAAGGCGAATGGCATACCAATCAAGTGCAAAGTCTTGCCCATGACTTGGAATGGACGGATACGGATAGTCACCATGGCAATGGCTTCAACGCGACCACGTGGGCTTTCAACGATGACACCGTCACCATTTTCAATGCCCTTTTCAGCGGCTAGCTCGTGGCTCATTTCAACGTAGAGCTGTGGCTCAGCTTCAAGCAAGTTCGGTACGTTACGTGTTTCACCACCACCACACCAGTGCTCGGTGAGACTGTAGGTCGTGAGCACGATTGGGTAGTTTGGATCAGCAGGTTCAGCGATGATATCATATTCGCTGTTGTGCGACTTGAAGCATGGGGACGACAGCTGAGGCGAGAATGGGTGCCCGTTGATTGGGGTTTCTGCTGGCTCGTAGTGCTCTGGGAAAGGACCGTCGAGGCGGCCTGGTCCGAAGAGTTGAGCGTAACCATCGGTGTGCATGATGAATGGCAGAGAGCCCTTTTCATCAGCATGAGGCGCAGCAGGACCGTCTGGAATGTCGCCAATCCACTTGGAACCATCCCACTTGATGACGGCTTTAGCTGGGTTCAGCGGCTGGCCATACATGTCAACGGAAGCACGGTTATAGAGAATACGACGGTTCACAGGCCAGCACCAAGACCAGTTAGGATACAGGCCAATCTTGGCTTGCATGTCGGTCTGGGATGGATCGCGACGCTTGGACAGGTTGCCAAACTCTTCGGTGTAGCTACCAGTGTACAACCAGTTGAGGGACGAAGTGCTGCCGTCTTCTTTGTGGAAAACGAAGCTAGGCACAAGATCGCCAACCTTGTAGGTCTTGCCGTTGATGGTGGTTTCCTTGCAGAACATACCGTTGATACGGCGGGTCCATTCTTCAGCATTGAACTTGTCGGTCCAGTGCATTTTAAGGATGGAGTCTGGGAATGCGCCACCTTGGGCCTTGTACTTTTCGCGGATAGTATTGAAGAGAGGCACATACATGTCGCCGAAGGAACGTGCTTCACCTTCTGGATCAATGGCTTTGTCGAACCACAGGAGCCAACGACCACTATTACTGATGGTGCCTTCTTTTTCTACGCGGTGCGCAGATGGAAGCAAGAAGACTTCAGTCTTTTTGGTGGTTGGGTCAACGCCTGGACGATGCCAGTTGTCGGACGTTTCAGAACCGTGCAATTCACCAACGACGAGCCAATCAAGATGGTCAAGAGCGGCACGCATTTTATTGGTGTTCGGGAAGCTGTTCATTGGGTTAACGCCAACGATGATACCGCCCTTCATTTGGTCGTGGAGCATCTTGTCCATGACGTACATGTAGGAGTAGTCAACACCAGCATCGCCCTTAGGCAGCAAGTTGTAGCAGAAATCATTTTCAGCATTTGCTTCGTCACCAAACCAACCCTTAAGCAGTGATGTCACATACTTAGGACGGTTGCCCCACCAGTTCACACTCTTAGGCATGTGGGATACTGGGGTATTGGCTTTTTGGTACTCAGCAAGGGTAGCCCAGTTTGCCAAAGGCAAATTATGGTAGCCAGGCAAAATATGGTAGAGCAATGCGTGGTCAGTGGAACCTTGTACGTTAGGCTCACCGCGCAATGCGTTGATGCCGCCACCAGCGACGCCGATATTGCCGAGCAAGAGCTGAATCATGCCAGACGCACGGATATTCTGCACGCCAACAGTGTGCTGGGTCCAGCCAAGTGCGTACAAGATGGTACCAGCTTTGTCTGGGCGGCCAGTTGCTGTGAAGGCTTCGTAGACGTAGTTCAAGTTGTCAATGGAAATGCCTGAAATGCGGGATACGTCATCCAACGTATAGCGCGAGTAGTGCTTTTTCATGACGTTGAAAACGCAGCGTTCGTCCTGCAAGCTTGGGTCGCGGAGCGGAGCGCCATTTTCGTCTTTCTTGAAGGTCCAAGAGGTGCGATCGTAGGTGCGGGTCTTGGCATCGTAGCCACTGAAGAGGCCATCTTTGAAATCGTATTCGTCAGCCAAGACGAAGGAGGCGTTGGTATTATTGATAACGTATTCAGCGAGATACTTCTTGTTCTCGATGATGTAGTTGATCATACCGCCAAGGAAAGCGATGTCCGTACCAGAACGGATTGGCACGTGGTGATCACAGCGTGCAGAAGTACGGGAGAATTTTGGGTCCACGTGGATGAGTGTTGCGCCAGCTTCTTTAGCGCGCATAATCCACTTGAAGGAAACAGGGTGGTGTTCAGCAGCATTGCTGCCAACAAGGAGAACCACGTCGGCATTCTTGATGTCGATCCAATGGTTGGTCATCGCGCCACGTCCGAACGACTCTGCCAGAGCCGGTACAGTTGGGCTGTGTCAGACTCGTGCCTGGTGGTCCATATGGACAACACCGAGGCCGCGGAGCATTTGGTGCATGGCTGCGCATTCTTCATTGGATGCGTGCGATGTACCCATATGGAACATGGTTTCCCAACGGTTTACCGTTTGGCCCAGAGCATTTTGTGCAATAAAGTCTTTGTCACGAGTTTCTTTGATGCGGGTTGCAATGGTGTCGAGCATCCATTCCCAGCTCTTTTCTTCCCATTCCGTGCTGTATGGAGCGCGGTACATAGGTTTAGTCAAGCGGTGATGGTTGGTGTACATGGTGAATAAGGACGCACCCTTAGCACACAAAGCACCTTCGTTGACTGGGAAGTCTGGATCGCCTTCCGTGCTGATCAATTTATTATCGCGAACATAAGCAATAACTTGGCAGCAAACCGCACAGAAAGGACAGATGGTGACAACTTCTTTAGCACCTTCTATCTTGAGCGTGCTTGCATATGCTTTGGCTTTTTCAAGCCCAAAGCCAAGCTGTCCCAAGGTGAGGCACGCAACCCCAGCTGTGACCGCTTTCAAAAAGCTACGACGTGTACAATTCATGCTTCACACTCCTCGCGTGTAAAAACAAAGTAAAAACAAAAAGCATTCTGATGCTATTAAGCAAAATAGCTCTTTTGTGTTATACTTGTTATAGTATTTTAGCAAGCAAGAATAATGTAAATTGGACAAATGGAATACGATATCAACAAGCGTTCATTGAGTGTATAATAGTATGATAATACAAGCAAAAATACCAAGGTGTATACATTCATGTAAAAAAACAATAGTATATTCATCATGAAAAAAAGTGTTTTGCGGCGACATGAAAGGTGTTTTGAGGTACATTGAGTAGTCAAACAAAATTGGATATAGAGTTGAACTATAGTCAGGCTTAATGAATAGCATTGTTTTTTCTTTTGTATTCTAAAATACGTAGCGAATGAGCATATCTTCCATAAAATGCTTGAGTCTGTTATGGCTAAGTCCTTGTTTTCTTAACATTGTATGCTGAGAATGTGCTTGGCGCCTCTATGGCAATGATAAAGATATATTTATTGAAATTGATTATCAAAATTGTTGACAATTGTTTTCAATTGATGCAAGGTCTTTTTGCTGTTGGTGAAATCGTTGCAGCAATTGTCCCCAAAGTTATTCAGCCATGGAGCTGCCAAGGTGGGGCATACCTTGTTCTGGCACTCATTTCACCCAGATATATTTTTTATAAGGAGCTTCGTATGTGTGCCCAAATTACTACCGTTACCAGTGTTGAGATGAATACCAATGATGCCGCTACGTTGAGCAAGCAAGAACAGACAGCATATAAGGGCCGTCGGGGTCGCCTTTGCGGCAGTCGCTGTTCCAAGCCATGGCGCATACAGGGTGGTCCATCCATTTATGGTGGCCTTGGTGGTGCTCAGCGCTAGGGTTGATGCGCCTTGCCATGCATGAGCAGGGCGGTTATGCGTGAATATGCCTGAATATTTTTGAATATTTATGAACAGGCGTAGTAAAGCAACAATATATAGATAGTTTGTGAAACCAGTAGAAAGATGCCTCCTGCCTTGTCTTGACAGTCTGTCGTTTGTGAGGAAAGCCCTGTACTATACCGTATATATAGTGCAGGGCTTTTCGTGTTCTGTGGCATGGTCACGTCTATTTTGCTTGCCAATGGTGACGTAAAACGCCATAAACATGGATGTATCTGTGTGACGTTATTTACAATAAAAAGGTGTACCCATGAATTTAATCAATAAATTACAGCCCATTATCATTATTTTCTCAGCATTAGTCGGCCTATGCCTTGGCATCTTCACGCCATTAGGAGGTATATCCACAAGCTTTGTAGAGCTCTTTTTAATGCTCTTACTCTGTATATTGTTCATTTCCATAGACTTTGCCAGTCTTAAAAAGTCCTTTCTCAATATACCGTATACCGTAACATCACTGTGTATTAACTTTATCATCAGTCCCTTGCTTGCCTATGCCATTGGCAAAATCTTTTTTGCAGATAGTATTGCCATACGCATGGGCCTTTTGATGCTTCTTGTGACGCCATGTACAGACTGGTATCTGGTATTTACTGGACTCAGTAAGGGTAATGTAGAATTAAATCTATCCATATTACCCTTAAACTTGATTTTACAAATTGTGTTATTGCCTGTCTATATCGCGCTATTTTTAGGAAGTGAAATCACTATGGATACAGGTAGCATGCTTTCGAGCATACTTTTTGTATTATGCATTCCATTTATAGCATCGCTCATCTATAAAAAGTGCACCAAGAACAATGTTGCCCTGCAAGAAAAGTTCTCCGAGCACAGCGACAATCTGCAATTGGTCTTTCTATGTCTTGCCGTTATGGTGATGTTTGCCACAGAAGGGGAGAGCATTTTACAAAATCCTCTGCTTATCGTGCATTTACTTGTGCCATTGCTGTGCTTCTTTGTGCTTATCTTCGTTATTGCGCAGATAATTGGGCGTGTATTGCATTTCAGCAAGCAAGATATCATCGCGCTGAACTTCACAACACTAGCGCGCAATTCACCCTTAGCCCTCGCCATAGCTGTGGCAACCTTCCCAGATCAACCGCTAGTATCCCTTGTTCTGGTTGTGGGCTCGCTCATTGAATTGCCGACCTTGTCCGTTGTGGTGGCTATTTTGTCGCGGAAGAGTAGGGGCTAGGACTGGTGTGAAGTCAGCCTTGACTTTTATATGATTAGCACTAAAATAGACATTAAATAAAGCATCAATATAGAGGTGGTTATGGATACTATTTTTGCTAGCCAAGCTGTAAGTGTCACGGAATTAAAGCGTAACTATGCGACAATCCTAGATAATGCAGGTGATGAACCTGTGGCAGTGCTTAATCATAATAAGCCAGAAGCATATCTTGTGCCTGCATTATATTATGAAAAGCTCATGACCTTGCTTGAGCACATGGAAGACCTCGCCGACGCAAAAATTGTGGAAGAGCGGCAGGATGGACCTTTTGTGGAAGTAAATCTCCATGACTTATAGCCTACGTTTTCATGCATTAGCACTGAAGGAGTGGGCAAAGCTGGATAGTCACACAAAGGGGCTTTTTAAAAAGAAGCTTGCAGAGCGCCTTGAAAATCCGCATGTACCATCGGCGCGCCTTCACAGCATGGAGCATTGCTATAAAATTAAGCTTCGTTCAGTTGGGTATCGCTTGGTATATCAAGTGGATGATGGTGTCGTGACCGTGACAGTCATTTCTGTTGGAAAGCGTGATAGGTTGGAGGTTTATCTTAAGGCCGCAAGCCGTATGTAGGGTAAAGGGCATGCTTTCCCATCGTGGCCATTTGGCGTAACTGGTGCAATTAGATTTTCTCCAACAACGCTGTGGCGTCCTCTAAGCCATACCAGCCATGTTCTTGGGCGGACTTTTCACCTTCTGCGAGCTGTGACAAGAGCTTGAGGGAAGCGGTCATCTTTTCATAGTCTGCAATATCAAGGACAGCAAAGCGGCCATGTCCATTTTTGGTAAGAAAAACAGGCTCGCCAACGCTTACTTGGCGTAAAACATCGCTATAGCTTCTCAGGTCTGAAATAGGGCGGATATTTGGCATAGGAACTCCTTTGGAAGGAGTATAGTGATTTTGCTGTAAAATTCAACGTAAAATTTGCAGCAGAAGGCATAAGAAAAGGCAGAAGATGAAAGGCAGACTCCCTCCGTCTCGCTTCGCTCGCCACCTCCCTCAAGAGGGAGGCATAAGAGAAAGGCAGAAGAGTAAGAAAGATGCGCTCGGCTTCGCTGTCGCTCCCAGAACAGAAGACGGAAAGGCCCACTCCCTCCGTCAGTTTGGCGTATCTGTATCACTCGAAGACTCGTGAACAGCTACTGCCAACCTGCCACCTCCCTCCAA
>JAWXUA010000043.1:0-18220 GCA_044433065.1 Pseudomonadota bacterium | reverse complement strand
TAGGGCTCTAAGCCCTAAGCGGGTACAGGGCAGCGCCCTGTCGGGGTGGAGGGGTAGAGCCCCCCTCTTACATCCCAGTAGGCTCGCCCAATAAGTCGAGCTTTTTGGAGAGGGCGTTACCGATGGAGAGCAGAGTCGCTTCATCGAAGGCTTTGCCGAGCAGTTGCATACCCACAGGCATTTTGGACTCTGCGCCCATGCCAGCAGGGATGCACAGACCTGGCAGACCTGCGAGATTGAGCGACAGGGTGAAGACGTCCATAAGGTACATTTGCAGTGGGTTCGCGGTGAGCTCGCCGATTTTCCATGCCGTGACAGGGGACGCTGGTCCGATGATGACGTCGCATTGGGCGAGGGCTTGCTCGTAGTCCTGTTGGATGAGGCGGCGAACTTGGGCAGCCTTGCGGTAGTAGGCGTCGTAATAACCGGAGGACAAGACGTAGGTCCCGAGCATGATACGGCGTTGTACTTCAAGACCAAAGCCTTCAGTACGCGAGCGGACGTAGAGGTCCATGAGGTCTTCAGGGGCTTCAGCACGGCGACCAAAACGCACACCGTCGTAGCGAGCGAGGTTGGAGCTGGCTTCAGCGGCGGCAATGATGTAGTAGGCTGCGATGCTGTGCGGTGTGTGTGGCAAGGTCACAGGCACGATTTCGGCACCGAGTTCACGTGCGGTATCGAGGAAAGCGTTGCATACGGAAGCCACTTCTGGGCTGAGGCCTTCACCCCAGAACTCAGTGGGGATGCCGAGTTTAACGCCTTGAAGGTCGGTACGTGTGAGAGGCGTGAGATAGTCGTCAACAGGACGCTTGGCGGACGTGGAGTCGCGCTCGTCGTAGCCTGCCATGACGGACAGCATGAGGGCTGCGTCTTCCACGGTACGGGTGAGAGGGCCCATTTGGTCGAGGGACGAACCGTAGGCGATGAGGCCATAACGGGACACGCGGCCATAGGTTGGCTTGAGGCCCACACAGCCACAGAGGGAGGCTGGCTGGCGGATGGAGCCACCGGTGTCAGTGCCAAGGGCGGCAAAGCATTGGCCGGCTGTGACGCTGGCGGCAGAACCACCACTGGAACCACCAGGGACGCGGCTTGCATCCCAAGGATTGAAGGTCGGACCGTAGGCGGAATTTTCCGTGGAGGAACCCATGGCGAACTCGTCAAGATTGGCCTTGCCGACGATGATGGCACCAGCTTCACGGAGCTTCGCAATGGCGTAGGCATCGTAGAAGGGCACGAAATTCTCAAGGATACGGGAGCCAGCTGTGGTGGTGATGCCTTTGGTGGTGATGGCATCTTTCACAGCGATAGGCACGCCCCAAAGTGGCTTTGAGGGGTCGTAACCAGCAGCGCCGAGGGCTGCGGCTTCGGCAAGAGCGGTGTCTGCGGTGACTTTGATAAGCGCGTGGATGCTAGGTTCGGTAGCAGCAATGCGGTCAAGACAAGCTTGTACAGCTTCAACGGCAGTCACCTTGCCAGACGCGAGTTCTTGGCAGAGGTCGGTGATGGAAAGGGTATGGAGTGCTGACATATGTTCTCTCGTAATGATAGGAAATGTGGTGGGCGCGTTTAGACGATGCGCGGAACAACGAAGAAGTCACCGTCGGTTTGCGGCGCGTTGGCGAGCAAATCTTCACGGGTGCAATGGGAGTTGACGGCATCTTGGCGCACAGGTGTTGCGGATTGGAATGGAGAGTAGAGAGGTTCGATGCCTTCGGTATCTACACCATTGAGCACATCCATATAATTGATGATTTCACCGAATTGGGTGGCGAGAGGTTCGAGCTGCTCTGGCTCGAGGTACAGTCGTGCAAGACGTGCCATATTGGTGACTTGTTCGGTACTAATTTTCATGAGAAGTCCTTTGTCATTTTATAGATAGCTGAATTGATTAACACAATTGATTGTAATACTTGAATACGTATCTCCAACTATCCCACAAGCTCTGCAGGATAGTCTTCGCTCCAACTCCCTCAGTTAAAAAAACTACTTAGCCGCGGCTTTGGCTGCTGCGACGCGCTTGGCGTGGCGGCTGCGGGTGGCATTGAGGCGTTTAGAGAAGGCTTGCTCGTTGACGAGTTCATAGCCTTCTGTGTTGGGTGTGAAGAGGAAAAGGTCTTGCTGCGCAAGGCCGTCTGCGCTCCACGTGAT
The DNA here is from genome assembly GCA_044433065.1 of Pseudomonadota bacterium. GTDB lineage: Bacteria > Desulfobacterota > Desulfovibrionia > Desulfovibrionales > Desulfovibrionaceae > Nitratidesulfovibrio. The sequence goes on along the minus strand of JAWXUA010000043.1, from coordinate 16,069 downwards.
GGCCCCCATGCTCCAGTCGAGGGACAGGAGATTGAGGCTTGGGCTGGCTAGCTGCGCATTGAGGGATGCTGCGGTCCAGTCTTGGGGGATGCCGAGAACGGTGGCAAAGCGTACGAAATCGTAGCCAAGGCCAACCCATGTGTCTGCGGCATCTTGGCCACTTTGCATGAGGAAGTCTTGGAGAGCCAAGGTTGACGGGTTGTCTGCATGGGGATTCCATGGACTTGGGAAGACAGCGAGGCTGAAATTATTGGTACTGTTATTGCCGTCGGCGAGCCCTTGTGCCCAGATGGACGTGCCGAGGAGTACTTGGCGGTCTTCACCATGGTAGAAGAGATTGGGCACGAGCATTTCCATATTGCCCCAACTATCGGGCAGGAAAACAGCTTGGAAGGTGGCAGTCGGGATGGGCATTTTCGCCACGGTATGGCGCTTGACGAATTTGCTGACGATGCCGTTCCATTGGCCAGGGTCTTTGGGTGGGTAGGTCGTGGTTTGCACGGAGCCACCCACTTTGGAGGCTTCGGAGCTGAAGAGCTCGGTCATGCGGCGTCCATAGGCCTCGTCTGGAGCAAGGATGCCGTATTCTTGAATATTGAGGGTCGAGGTAAATTGCAGAAGCGCGGCCATTTGGTCGTTGGTACTGCTGAAGAAACGCCATGCAATGCGACCTTCGTCTGAACTTGAAGCTTGGCCTGAGCTTGAGGACGTGCTTTGGTTAAGTTGCGACATGAAGGTGAAAAAGGCGCGCTTGTTTGTTACGCCGCTTGCCTTGAGTTCGTTATATTTTGTCATGCGCAAGGGGCCGCCAATGGTGGTGCATTGGGATGGCAAGGCATTGATTTGCGCAATCCAAGAAGGGCTTTCAGTATTGATGATATGCACATCGATGTTACTGCCATTATTGGACATATTCCACTGTGCGGCACTGGCACCACGGGCGACTTTGAGGCCGATGGGGGCATAGGTTCCGGACATGGGCAGAGCGAGGGCAAGGCACGTTGCTGGGGCTGTGTCACCGCTAAGAATAACATTCATGATTTGCGGATTTTCAAAGTACGACTGCTGTTGCAACTGTACAATGGCCGCAGAAAGACCACCAACCTTGTTGTCTGTGGGGCCTTTGAGGCTTGCTGTACCTTGGATGGTGGCACTAATGTATTGAAGTTGAATGATATTATAGGGGAATTGACCGAGATTGCCTGTGTGCACCATGCTGCGCAAAGAGGCGAGGGTTGTGGGGTCCAAGCTTGGCAGAGCGTCGTAGAGTTGTTGTTCCAAGGACGCGCGCCATGTGGCTGAGGCGGAATTATAGATGTCCGATAGTAGTTGGGTGGAGCTTTGCAGGTTTTCATGGGAAATTTGAGGTCCCGTCATTTGCAGCATGGCAAAGAGCAGGCCAGCTTGAGCACGCAAGGCCCATGGGCGGTTTGCGTCAGGGTAAATAGCACGGGCGAGGTCCATGGCTGTGGACTTGTCCATTTGGGACACAGCGGCGAACCATGTTTCTTGCCAAGCGGCATTTTGGTCTACAAGGGCATTGAGCTTGAGGCTTTGTCCCAGTGCATTGAGGGCATCTTGTGCTTTGCCTTGGTTAACACATACCATGGCATAGTATTGCCATGCCTCGGCACGTTGTCCGTTGGTGACATGATTTGGCTTTGTTTGGGAATATGTTTGATCATAGCCTTGCCCAGTATTTTGACTGACAATAGCGTGGGCAGGTGCGGTGGCAATGGCATAGAAATAGCGCGCGGCAAGGTCAGTATCACCAGCGTCCCAAAGGGTGCGCGCTTCGTCAAGGCTAGGCACGACAGGGAATTGCGGTTGTTGTGGGGCCACTTGTTCAGGCTGTTGTGGCTCCATGGTGATGACTTTTTTACCACCACATGCGGTTAGAGTCATGGTGAGGCCCATGGTCAGGACAAGGAGAAGTGCGAGGCGCAGAGCAGGGCGCAGAGCAGGGTGCAGAGCAGCGGTGGCGGTAGGCTTAAGGCACTCAACGGGTCGTGTATTCATAAACATCCCTTGTTTTGGGGAAAATATGGTTGCGCATAAAAAAGCTTGGTTCACATTGTCATTGTGACAGCGTGAACCAAGTCAAATTACCCGTTGTGGGTTGGAATTGCAAGAGCTGGGGGGAGGGAGGAAACGTTTGAGGCGGATTGTCAACTGAAAGTTATCACCTCAGTAAGTCCACTTTCCCTTATCACTTCCACAGCACTTTTATAGTCGAACTTTTTATTTGCAACGGAAGTTGAATACGTTGGATGGGAAATTACGGCGCATGAGGGAAGCTATGTATGCGCTCTTTTGTTGTCGTAATTTGTAAACGGAGTTTTTTCGTCCACAAATAGAACGTTTTTCCTTTTCTCAGTCAATCCCCAAAAAAAAAGAGCAAGGCCGAAACCTTGCTCTTTCTCATTCTATGTACGTAATCTTATTTCTTTACTTCGGTGAAGTCAGCGTCAACAACATCGTCGTCTTGCTTAGCACCTTGTGGACCGCAGTCGCCGCCCCCGTTACCACAGTCGCCACCAGCGCAACCGCCAGCTTGGCCGCCTTGACCGTCAGCAGCTTGTTGCTGATAGAGTTGCTCAGCAAGCTTATGGGAAGCCTGTGCAAGCTCTTCAGATGCAGCCTTAATAGCATCGGTGTCTTCGCCTTCCATGAGACCCTTCAAAGCAGTGATTTTGCCTTCAATGTCGGTCTTGGTTGCGGCATCAAGCTTGTCGCCAAGGTCCTTAATGGACTTTTCGGTGCCGTAGATGAGACCGTCAGCATGGTTGCGTGCTTCGATGAGCTCTTGCTTCTTCTTGTCGTCGTCTGCGTGAGCTTCTGCTTCGCGAACGAGGTTCTGGATGTCATCTTCAGACAAACCAGAGGAAGACGTGATGCGGATGGATTGTTCTTTGCCTGTGCCAAGGTCTTTGGCAGAAACGTTAACAATGCCGTTGGCGTCGATATCAAAGGTAACTTCGATTTGTGGGATGCCACGCATTGCTGGTGGAATACCGGTCAATTCAAAGCGGCCCATGGTCATATTGTCGTTAGCCATAGGACGTTCACCCTGCAAAACGTGGATGGACACGGATGGCTGATTGTCAGCAGCAGTGGTGTAGGTTTGGCTCTTACGGGTTGGGATGGTGGTGTTACGCTCGATGAGCTTATTGAACACGCCGCCCAAGGTTTCGATGCCAAGGGAAAGAGGCGTTACGTCGAGGAGCAGAACGTCCTTAACGTCACCAGCTAAGATGCCGCCCTGAATAGCTGCGCCCATAGCAACAACTTCGTCAGGGTTCATGGAACGGTTAGGCTCTTTACCGAAGAATTCAGCAACGCGCTTTTGTACCAAAGGCATACGGGTCATGCCGCCAACGAGCACAACTTCATCGATTTGGGAAGCGGTGAGGCCAGCGTCCTTGAGTGCTTTGCGGCAAGGTTCGATGGTGCGCTCAACGAGGTCTTCTACCAAGCTTTCAAGCTTAGCGCGAGAAATCTTCATCATGAGGTGCTTAGGACCAGTTTGGTCAGCGGTGATGAATGGCAAGTTGACTTCAGCTTCAGCAGAGGTGGACAAGTCCTTCTTTGCCTTTTCAGCAGCTTCCTTCAAACGTTGCAAAGCCATGCGGTCTTGGGACAAGTCGATGCCACCGTTTTCACGACGGAACTCTTCAACCAAGTACATGATGACGCGTTGGTCAAAGTCTTCGCCGCCAAGGAAGGTGTCACCGTTGGTAGCGCGAACTTCAACAACGTTGTCGCCAACTTCAAGGATGGAAATGTCGAAAGTACCGCCGCCAAGGTCGAATACAGCAATCTTTTCATTGGCCTTACGGTCAAAGCCATAAGCCAAGGAAGCTGCGGTAGGTTCGTTGATGATACGCTTAACTTCAAGACCAGCGATACGACCAGCGTCTTTGGTTGCTTGGCGTTGTGCGTCGTTGAAGTATGCAGGAACGGTGATAACAGCTTCGGTTACCTTTTCACCAAGGTATGCTTCAGCGTCAGCCTTGAGCTTGCCAAGAATCATGGCAGAAACTTCAGGAGCACCGTAAGCGCGGCCTTGGATTTCAACAGCTGCGTCGCCGTTAGCACCAGAGGTGATATTGTAAGGGCTGTGTTCTTTCCAGCGGCTAACTTCAGGAGTATCAGCGCGGCGGCCCATGAGACGCTTTACAGCGAACACAGTGCGCTCAGGATTGGTTACAGCTTGACGCTTAGCAATGTCGCCAACGAGACGTTCCTTGTCGGTGAAGCCTACAACGGATGGCGTTGTACGGCCACCTTCAGGGTTGGTGACGCATTTAGGGTCTTTGCCTTCCATAACGTAGACACAGGAATTGGTTGTGCCAAGGTCGATACCGATAATTTTGCTCATTGTAACCTCCTCAGGTCAGTGGCACGCACATATACGGGTGCACATGAAAATTGTATTAGGCTAAATTGGTATCAGCAAACGCTGATGAACGAACGATTTTTAGGTCACATGATAGTGTTTTGTTTGGCTTTTACTGTGCGAAAAGCGCGAACACTTTGTGACAAGCAGAATGGTAATACCGTTGTTCATATCGTCCAGTGTTTTTGTGCAACTTTTTTCATTTTTTATAGGATTTTTTTGTGAGATGTGGCTAGATTTTATATATAACTATTTGGTATATTAGATAAAAGTGTGTACGATGAGCGTTTGGTGTGAAAAATGATATTTTTGTGAGAATGTTGGGAGTGTGCAGGAAGAGAGGGCGCAAGCAGCCCCCTACAAAAACAAAACTCCCATCATGTGCCTTGTCAACACACGAAGGGAGAACTCTCTTACAAAAAAACTACCGAGTTCGTACTCATTAGCATACGGAGCCACAAATTTCATAGCATCCATGTGGCCGTGATTGTCGTTCTAGGAAGGTTATTCATCCACAAATAAAAATTTTAGGAAGGGATGGGGGTCTGGGGGAAGGGAAACCTTTTTACAGGGGTTCCCTTCCCCCAGCTTGTCCCAAAAAATCTAAAAACCTAGCCCTTGCTAATCATAACCTTAGCAGGACGCAACAAACGTTCTTTAAGCTTGTAGCCACGTTGCATGACAGCGGCCACATGGTTTGCAGGCATATCGGCGTTTTCGGCGTATCCGATGCCTTCGTGAATTTCTGGTGAGAACTCTTCACCAGCGGCGCCAACGGGCTCGAGGCCGTGCTTGGCGAGGGCTTCGAGTAGGAGCTTGCGGGTCATTTCAACACCGATAATGACATTTTTGCAGGCGTTGTCACCTTGTCCGTATTGGAGCGCGAGATCGAGATTGTCGAGGGTTGGCAAGAGGTCGGCGAGAACTTTCTCAGCAGCGAAGCGCACTTGCTCTTCCTTTTCGCGTTGGAGACGCTTTTTGACATTTTCGATTTCAGCCATGTTGCGGAGCCGTTGCTCATCAGCCATGACTTTTTGGGCGCGGAAAAGTTCTGCGAGGCGTTCTTGGGTCAGCTCTTCTTCTGGTGCGGCGTCGGCTTGTGCTTCAGCATTATTTGCGGCGTCGTCCATATCCGTATGACCGTCGTTTGGAGCTTCGGTCTCAATCTTTTCATTTTCGGTAGCCATAATTTCTCCTTGCAAGTCTTTCACGGGCCACAAGTACTTATGCGTGCGGCTATGTCACGGGTAAGAACGGGATAGCCCACTGTCAAGAGATGAGCTGATATTATGTGCAAACTTGGTAGAGCTGAAAGAAGACATGTGCACGACATGCCTTCTTTTTGTTTTTGGTCTATTGCCCTACTTTATTGAGGAGCGTCCCTAGTCCTTCAAGGGCTTTTTGACCTGTGGAACTTTTGGAGTCACTTTGTGTTGCTGAGCTCGAACTAGTTCCCGAACTTGTACCCGAACTTGTACCAGTCTTCAGGCCAAGTCCTTGGAACAAAGCATTGACCGCATCGCCTGTGGCCACGCCGTACTTGGGCTTGCTGAGGGTTCCTTTAACATAGACGGGCAAAGTCATGCCGCTCACATTGAGCTTGGCCTCACCGGAAAGAGCTTCGGTCATGAGGTTTACAGTGGTGATGCCAGTGCCGTTGATGTTGGTGCTTGTGAGCTTGATATCGTTGCTGTGCACAATGCCATCTTGTGTGGTGATGGTTGCTGTAAGGGACTCAAACTTTTGCCAATTACTACCACCAAAGGTCTGGGCTAATTGGTTTACAAGGTCTTTATCAAGTAGGACGATGTCGGTGATGCTGAGCTTCGTTTCACTGGTAAGACCGCGCTTTATGGCTTCTGGTGTGAAGCCCTGTGCTATGTCGTAGTGCGCATGGCCTTGGGCAGCGACATTGCATGTTACTGCAGCTGAGCTTTGACCTGCTGCTAAGCTTTGACCTGTCGTTTTGTTTATGGCGTGGACTGTAATGCCAGTGATATCCACATTGTCGAACTCCGCTGTGCCACTGAAGAGGGGCAAGAGTTTCAGCGTTGCTGTGGCTTTTTCGATGTGGAGCATGGGAAGCTTGGCGTAGAGTGTGTTCACTTGTGACATGCTAAAATCTTCAAATGACAAGGAAATATTAGGGAAAACATGGAAGTCCACAGGGCCAGCAATGGTCACGGTGCGGCCTGTGCTTGCGGATAGTGTTTTGACTGCATGGTCACGTAAGGTGTCTGGCGAGATGATGAAAGGCAGGGCCAAAAGACCCACCACGACTAAGGCGACTATGGCGGCCATGGCAAGGATGACAAAGCGGATAATTTTAGCAATGTTTGGCATAATAGCTCCGTTTTATAGGATACTGGGGACGGCAGCATTTTGTTAGCAATATGGCCTGAACATACGAAATCGTTGTGGGCTAGGCAATGAGTATGATGGGCGCTAGGCTGTATTTTATGGACATCAAGACACAAAAAAAGCGGCACTCTGTGATGAGATACCGCTTTTCCATATATTTAGAGGCATTGGGTGTGCTTTGTACATCATTGTTTTGATGCCTTGTGCACCGCCAGAGCAAGCTTCATGGGACTGTTGCCTATTCAGCAAAAGCCTCATCAATTTGCAATTGCAAGGTATCCAAAGCGTCTTTGGCTAAAAAGGCGTCTTGCACATTCTTTTCTTCTGGTGCTGTGGCTGGGGTTTCTTGGGCTGCCTCTACAATGTAATTGGCATACATTTCAAAGGGATAATAGGCCAAGGAATACCATGTACCATCGGGGCACACGTGGCGCTGTTCAATGGAAGCATTTTGCAAGGATTTGACCACCACGGTTTTGCTCACACTTTCAGCAAATTCCGAAGTCGACGCAGCTTCACCAGTGCCGTTTTGCTGGATGAAGGTCTTCACCATGCCAGCAGTCTTGGTTTCCAAAGTGCTTGCAATGGCTTGGCGAGCTCGGGCGTCTGCAGCGTCGCGTGACAGAACTGGGCTCGAGTACTGAGCTTGGCCACTTCCATAGAAGCCGTCTGGGCTTGTGGGTACAGCGAGTTCCCATGCTGGCATGCACATGCCTTCTGGTGGTGCTTGTGGTGCGTAGCCACTATTGGTTGCTTCAATTTCCTTTTGAGCGCAACCAAAAGAGCTGAGGATACCCACGGTCAATAAGGCTACTGCAATCTTTTTCATGATCGGACTCCATTATATTCCGCGGTATGTGGCGGAACGGGTTAAAACTTTGTCTACATAGTCTTTGGTTTCATCATGGGGGAGGTCCTTTAGGAGGGCCTTATATACTTCAGAGGGTGTCATGGTGTTCACAGCGTCTACCGTTTTGGATAGAGATTTTGTGCCTGTGAGCGTACGTGCTACATTTCCAGGTCCTGTATTATAGGCGGCAATGCTGACAATATAGGCTGAATCTGCATCGTGAATGCCTTTGAAATAGACATCTTTGACCAGACTTAGGTACGCTGTGCCCAATAAAATATTGTTTTCAGGGTCGTAGAGAAATTCTTTGCTTGGCTTCACATCTTTTTTAAAGACGTACCTGTAGGCATCTTTGCCGCCTGTGCTTGGCACCAATTGCATGAGGCCATAGGCTGGGATATGCGAGCGTGCAAAGGGATTGAATGCTGACTCTGTTTGGATGATGGCAAAAATCACGTTGCTTTTGATGTTAAAGCGCGATGCGTTGCCATAGACATGCTTTTTATATTTTTGTGCAGCTTTTTGGAAGCGGTCTGGGGGTAGAGGGCTTCGCATGGTGAGGACTTGCGGTGCTTTTTGTGTGGGGGCTGGCTCTACAACTGGTTCCACGACAGGCTCCACGACTGGTTCCACAGCAGGCTCTACAACTGGCTCCATGACTGGCTCTACAGCAGGTTCCACGACTGGTTCCACAAGTTCTGGGGCCACGGCTTGTGGTTCAGCAGGAACAGGTATTACTGTTTCTGGCTCGACAGGATTAGACTCCGTTTCTACGATGGCCGTTTCCTGCACACCATTGGGCCTAACCTCGACATCAATGTCGTCCCCATGGCTCGGCATAACACTAAAGCCCGATTTTTCCAAACACGTGGCATCCACCGTCAGCAATTGTTCTTGCAATTGTTGTACAGCCTTCTGGCGCGCTTCCTCTGTTCTATTTTCTAGAAGCACCTCAATTTCCACAAAGCCTTCTTCATAGTTCACAGAACTTCGCACGGAAAGATCTTTATTATAGTTGACCCATTCCGTAGCTGTGGAGTCCTTGAATGTACCCCATTTCCTATCAATGGCATCTTTGATGGCAGCATAGGATTGTTCGTATTCAATGGCAGCCGCTTCGTATTCTTGTTCGATGGCTTGGATAAAGTCATCCATGGATAGGGTAGCGAAGTCGTCCCATGCATTTTCAATGCCGTCTGGATTTATATTGTCGTCTGGATTTACGTTTGGGGTCGGGGCTAGAGTCGAGCTTGAGGTCGAATTCACATGAGGCGTAGTATTGTCTTGCTGTTGGCTTTGGCAATGGCCTTGGTATGGCAAGCCTAAAAGCCCCACAGTGGCCAAGGAACAGAGTAGTTTTTTCATGGTCACTCCATGCATCATGCATTTATTTTCGTACAATACGCCCTTCAATCTTGGTACCGCTGGTGGTGTAGACCGCTTGAGGCTTATTCCCCACATAGTCGACAAAAATTCTTTCGCCAGCAGTAATATAGGCATCGTCGGTTTCAACGCGCAAAGAATATCCTTCTTCGAGCCGAATAACGCAGCCGCCCTCGCACAAATAGTGCACAAGTCCATACACCTTTCTGCGCTCTTCTTGTACAGGAAGGTCAGGTAAAGTGGTCACCCATTGCTCCGCCTTATGACGGGGGATATAGACCTTGGCCCACAGAACTTTCTTCCCTTCGTCAAACCAAAACACAGGCTTTTCCGTCTGTAATTGCAAAGAGCTCATGGTTGTGGCGTTGACTTGCGCTTCATCCACAGCAACGCCATTGCGCTCAGCCACATGCTCATTGACAACCTTGAATACTTTGGAACTCAGCATGCTTGCCAAAGCTCCTTTGGCCCTGTCCGCCACAAGGGTTGCTTCGTCAAAGGTTGGGCTCTTTCCCTTGATTTCCAGAAAGGCAATGCCTTCATAGTCATGGGGATTGTGATAGCCCTCTTGTAAAAAGCTTCTCACCCAATCTGGCTTTGCTCCGCCCGTAGCATGTTCCGAGGCAAGAGCCACATGGCTTAAGCTCAAAACACATAACGCTAGCAAAAGCCACAGTGTCAGGTATTGCATTGGGGCTTGCATAAGGCGTTGCATATGCGTTCTATTCTTCGTACAGGATGGACTATTCTGCATAGTTTTGCTCCCATTCTGGAGGCAAAGGCATGCCCTGTGTCACCACATAGACATCGTGTTGCACAGTGAAAAAGGGATCTGTTTGGATTTTTTTGACAAGGTCTTGGTCATCAGGGTGCGTTGTCCACTGCAAAATCTCGCCTGCAGAGCTATGCTCACCGGGCTTTATTTCTGCTGCGGCAAGAGGAATATCAAGACCATTTTCCGTCATGTACATGGTCACAAATTGCTTGCCCACAAAGCCCTCAGCAACACCCTTATTGATTTGGAAACGGCCGCCGCGCAAGGTCGTGACCTTGCCACCAATGGGCAATCTACAACCAAGACGATAGCCCAGCAATTGTAAACTCCGGATGGCTGCTTGGCTTACTGGATCTTGCTCATCATTATATCTAGGGTCAAAGCCGCCAATGATTTTTCCCGAAGGTAAGCGCACGCATGTCCGGATAGCACGACCTTCCGTATAGTCCGCATCAACGATTTCCTCTGTTTCCACATCGATGAGCTGATAATCTAGGCGTGCAATGTACAGAAATTCATTGTGATCGTATCGTTCGTTCTCTTCGCGCTTGCACGAAAGCCTGCACCAAAGAACATAATTTGCTTGCAAAGCATGGCCAAAATCTGTGCTGTATGCCGCGTCTGCAGCAGTGGCCGCCTGCTTCTTTTGTCTGCGTTTTTCCTCAGCAAGGCCCTTTTGACCGCCTTGACGCGACACAATGGTAAAGCGTTTCAACTTGGCTATCTCTGTTTCAAGAGAGCTCGCTGCGGCATATAACGGCAATTGATGACGGTTCTGTTTGGACTGCTGAGCCTCTACATGAACCGCAACAATGAGCCGTTTATAATTCTTTTGTGAATAATTAGCAGGCAATTCCACCTTCACGTCATCAGCGCAAGGCGCAGAAGGCAATATGACCGTATCAGGACGCTGCCCGCGATCCCGGTGTCCCCCACATGCTGACACGCAACAGGCAATGCAAAGGCAAAAAATTGTCATAAGTATTCTTTTCATAATTATTCCTTTTTTGTCCCTATGTCTTTTCTATATTTGATAGAGACTCCAATGTCATTAACTTTTCTTGGATTGAGTGCGCGCTTGCTGATGTGTGGGATAATGTGAGGTGATAATGAACAACGCAAAAGCGGTGAGCTACTGTGAAAAGTAGCTCACCGTTTTATTGGCTTCTGCAGAGAGGGAGGGAATTTCAATACAGCTAACCGTATACTAGGCTACTAGCGGTATGGGGCTAGCTATATACTGAGGACTTCAAGCCCCTTGTACTTTACCAGTGCAAGTAAGCGCAAAGCAGGTCCACCTGGTTTTTTCACGCCACGTTCCCAATCTGATACAAGATTTTTCGATACATTTAAGTAACGAGCAAAGACAGGTTGGGAAAGCTGTTCGCGTTCACGAATAGCGCGTATTTCTTCTGGAAGAATAGTCTCAGTGGGCACAAGGCATGAAGAGTCAAATTCTTTCATGGTTATTTTATCAATGATGCCATGCTCGAAAAGGTCTGCGGCTGTTTCATGGATAGAGGCACAAAGGTCATTCTTATATGATGTAGTCATGGTTATTCCTCGCTGATTTCTTGAAGGCTACCAGATTGAATGAGTTTAGCTAGTTCATCGTCCGTCATGGCAAAAAATACTTTTGCGAGCTTTTTAAGGTCGGCTTTTTCTGTGGGGCTTATGTTTGCCTTGGCAGACTTCGCAAAACCATGAACAAAGAAAGAGCGGTTTCCCTGTTTGAAGCATACAAGTACCCGATAGCCACCAGACTTACCCGATTGGGGCCTTGCAACGCGTTGTTTATAAAGACCGCCCCCTAAATCCGCATCAAACTTGCCTGCTGATAGCTCCGTTACGGCATTTCGTAGTGAGTCATCATGAATAGCTTCTTTTTGGCTAAAGCGGACAAAGCTTTTTACTTTGAAAATTCTCATTGCCTATGCCTTCTGGTGATGTCTTTTTTAGGTCATTCTTTTAGGTAGAGGATATGTCACACTTTGTGTTATGTCAATGGAGCGGGTAGGGAATGGATAATATATGGCATGTAGGGGAGCTCGAAGCTTGCTTTCTTGTTGTTAAATTGGTTCGTAAAAAAGGAACTTAGCTTGACAAACTTAGATTGTATTGCATATAAATAAACAACTTTATAAAATGTGTATAAAAACTTTTGCAAGGAGTATTGCATGACTTGTGTGAAGTCTTCGCTTGTGTATAAGTTTATTGTTTGTTTACTTTCTATTTGTATTTTCTATATTAGTGTTGATAAGGTTTATGCTGAAGTGGAACTCAGATTAACTCCCTTGATGAAGGCTTCAGTAGTTGGAGATAGAGAGGAAATTAAAAGACTTCTTACAGATGATATAAATGTAAACAAAAAGGAGAGTGTTACTAGTTGGACGGCTCTTATATTTGCTTCTATTGCTAAAGAAGTAAAGGCCATGCAAATATTGCTTGATAATAATGCGGATATTCATGCTAGGGGATGTGAGTACACTGAAAGTTTTTCGATTTGGCCTCAAGTTGGTTATCCACAAAGTACACGTCTATTTCTTGATGAGGTCTTTATCCGTACTAGAAAAAGCGAAGGTTGGACAGCCCTAATGCTTACTTCTGCCTATGGCCTAGTAGAAGCAATGCAGGTATTGCTTGATAATAGGGCTGACGTTCATGATAGAGATGGTGATGGGATGACACCTCTGATGCTTGCTTCCGCCAATGGTCGAACAGAAGCGATACAGGTATTACTTGATAATAGAGCTGATATCCATGCCTGCAATAATCATGGGATGACACCTCTGATGCTTGCTTCTGCCAAAGGTCGAACGGAAGCGATACAAGTATTACTCGATAATAGAGCTGATATTCATGCAAGAGATAATCTTGGTAGGACAGCACTCACTTTGGCCTCACTTAATGGTCAAATAGAGGCTATACAAATGTTACTTGATAATAGTGCAGATATACATGCTAAAGGTAATGGAGGTGGTACAGCGTTGATGCTTGCCTCGGATGGCGGACAAGTAGAAGCAGTACAGACTTTGCTTGATAATAGGGCAGATATTCATGCCCGATCGAATCATGGTTGGACGGCCCTGATGATGGCTTCTTTTGCAGGAGAAGCAGAAGTTATGCAAATATTGTTAGACAATAGGGCAAATATTCACGCTAGGACAGATGACGGTACTACAGCTCTTATGCTTGCATGTATTAGACAACCCAAAAAAATAGTTGAAATCTTATTGAAAAATGGAGCCAACCCAAATGAAAAAGATAATCGTGGGGATACGCCTCTTAGTTTTGCATCCTCTATAAATCCACATCTAGACGTCGTTGCCTTGCTAAAAAAATATGGTGCAAAGCAATAAAGTCTAAACTTTTAGACTTATAAAAAAACAGTGGATTACTTTTATAGTAACTCACTGTTTTGTTTTATGTCTATGGTTGTACTTAATCCACAAAATAGGACGTAACCCAGACCGCAGGGCAAGCATAGTCCGCTGTTTGCTGAATAAAGCGAGGGTCACTAGCAATCTCTTTAGGAACAAAGCCCATAGGAAAACATACGGGAATAGGGCTTGCATAATAGTCAGCGTATGCCCTGAGTAGTCGAGGATTATACGAACGCGGTACAGGCTTCTTGCACCATGCTTTGCGCTCACGACGCGTCGTAAAAATAGGTGTCTCATTCTGTGCGATAGAATAACTTTTAACCGCTTCCACGCATAGTTCAAACGTCCTATGTTCTTTGGGTACGGACTTGAGCGCGCCACCATAAAGTTTCATGGCGTAGAGGCAACGTTCATATGTTCGGAGACATTGTGGCGTATAGGCAAGGGCAATGGGGTTTTCATTGATAGCGGCGTCACACATCTCTACATCGCGTAAAGGCATGGGAACCCATTGAAGCGTGATAGCGTTTTTCTTTACCGCCGTAAGAGATAGCTCAAATGTTTTGTACCGCAAAGGCACAATGGCAAGGGCATGAGCGCAGTGCTGTACTTGTTCTAAAAAATACTCATAGCTGTGTTCTATGTCAACGGAATATAAATACAAACTTCTTTTAGAGTCACTATAGATCAAATATAAGTACTAAAATTATACCAAAACCAAACCAAAAGTATGCATGGATTTCATCCATCCCCAATTTTCCCTAAAGCAACGCAAAAACGGTAAGTTACTTTTTACAGTAACTCACCGTTTTATTGGCTTCTGGCGGAGAGGGAGGGATTCGAACCCTCGATACAGCTCTACACCGTATACCCGCTTAGCAGGCGAGCTCCTTCGGCCGACTCGGACACCTCTCCGTTATTGCGCTTTTGATGTGGTTGCAAAGCCACTCACGCGAGAAGGGATAACTAGCTAAATCTCGCCTTCTTGTCAATCTTTTTTACAAAGATTTTTTTATTGGCGTGTTTTTTTCTTCAAGCTACGAACGGTAGTCAGCGTTACAGCTCACATAGTCATGGGTGAGGTCCGAGGCGAGCAGGGTATAGGAACTTTTGCCAGCGCCAAGCTCGATATCAATGGTGACATCTTGGCCTTCCAGAGGTCCATTAAGCTGATCATCAAAGTCGGCGGCATTGGGCTGTCCGTTGCGGAAAAGCTCCACGCCACACAGAGAGACTACCACATCGTCGGCTTCAAAGGTGCATTCAGAGCGGCCAAGTGCAGCCACAATGCGGCCCCAGTTGGCGTCGCGGCCGTACATGGCAGTCTTGACGAGTTGAGAATGCCCGATGATGCGTGCAGCTTGTTCGGCTTCGGCGTCAGAGACGGCACCGGTGATATTGATGCGGATGACTTTGGTAGCGCCTTCGCCGTCCTGCACAAGCATGTATGCAAGTTTGCCAAGCACGTCGGTGAGGGCTTTGGTCAGCATGGCAATATCTTCTGCGCTGTCCACGGTCACGCCAGCGGCACCATTGGCAAGGCCGAAAACGGTGTCATTGGTGCTTGTGTCGCCGTCAACGGTGACGCGGTTGAAGGTCAATTCCACAGCGTCACGGAACATCTTTTGCCAAACGTCAGGTGCAACATTAGCGTCACAAAGTACCGTAGAAAGCATGGTGGCCATGTTAGGGCAAATCATGCCAGCACCTTTAGCCATGCCTACGAGGCGCACTTCAACACCTTGAATTTCAAGAGAACATTCTGCAATTTTTGGGAAGACGTCGGTGGTACGGATGGCATTAGCGAAGTCATCAGGCGTGCCCGTATTGGCAGCCAGCGCATCAGCAAGGGGAGCCATGGCGGCTTGCCATTTGTCCATCAAAAGTTGTGGGCCAATGACGCCAGTGGATGCAGGTAAAATCGTCTCTGCGTCAATGCCCAAGGTTTCGCCAAGCATGGCAAGGGTTGCGCGGCAATTGAGCACGCCTTCTTTACCCGTGCAGGCATTGGCTTGGCCGGAGTTGATGACAACAGCCTGAGCCATGCCATTTTGGGCAAGGTTTTCACGCGCTACTGCAACAGGTGCGGCATGGAATTTGTTTGTAGTAAAGACACCTGCGGCAACAGCTGGGGTGTCGCTCACGATGAGAGCGAGGTCAGGGCGGTCTTCTTTGCGGAAGTGCGCGTCCACTGTGGCAAAGCGAAAGCCTTTAGGGGATTTGGTAGCCATGGTATGTCCTTTGAGTTTGGTTAAATATATTTTTAGGTTACTATGCTACATTATTAGTGTACGTGATACGGCCAAAACTTTTATTTGCTGAGGGCAAGTACAATTCATCTTTGCCGCGCTAGCGGCGTTAAAAAGGGCGTTTTGAGCGCACGTACTTGAGTACGCTTATCCTCAAAAAGCCCTTTTTGCCTTGCGAGCACGAAAAATCTGAGAATTTAACTCGTCCTCAGCAAAACAGCCTTCTAGCGTTTTTGTGCGCGCTTTATGCTTTAAAAACGCCTTCTTGAAGGTGATTAACTAGGTAAATGGAACGATAATGAGAGAACAGCGTATCTAAGTCGTCCAGTAAGTTTTGGTCTTGTATGAGAAAGTTAGTGCGTAGCTCTGTATGAGGGGCTAGGGGTGGTCCTGCATGAGCAATTTTTTCGCTTCGTATGTAGAGTAGGAGTCCCTTTTCAATATAGTCGCTCCACCCATGCAATGAGCAGGAACGCCTTACCAATATAAGCTATTGGGGAATGGAACCTACCGAACCACGCGGTATCTTTCCCATATTGCCATATTGCCATATTGCCTAGCTTGGGATGGACTAGTTAGCCTTCCAACCTTTCTACATGTGGCCGTACAATTTCTTCAGGGTACTCACTTCCATCCACAACTAAAAAGCTTTGAAAGGAGGAGAGGGGT
>JAWXUA010000042.1:0-18257 GCA_044433065.1 Pseudomonadota bacterium | reverse complement strand
GGTGCGCTTCCGATCTCACACCAAGGGCAAGGCCGAAAATGGTGTTATCACGCAAGGCGGAGAGGTATACATCTTGTGCCGTGATGGTGTAATCACTCATGCTTGCCGTGGCAGAACCAGTCAGCACATTGGAGATAAAACCACAGCTAACGCCGCCAAGCATGCCTCCATTTACTTGACCAACAAAGCCAATAACCTTGGAATTTTGTTCGGCGTTGATGCTTAAGGTGCTTGTGCTACCACTAAAATAATTATTTTCTGTGGTGCTACCAGTGAGAGCCGCGGTCACATCGCCATTCAAGATATTGATACCAATGGATCCGCCAAAACCACCAAGGGCTAGGGCTGAACCACCTAATGTATAGACTTGCGAAGAGGCCGCCATGACGGCATCAATATAGACGCTTGAATCAATAATATTAGTATTACTGATGCTTGCTTCAATATCGCCATCGAGCACGTTGATAGCTAAGGTCCCCGAAGTACCACCAGAGCCAACAAGGGCAAGGACAACAGAAAGAATGCCCGATTGCTCAAGACTTGTTGAGCTTGTGGTACGGCCACCTTCCTCATCGTCTGCGAGTTCATCTTCGCTTGAGCTATTTGCGCTATCCTCTGCGGCGTCTTCATTATACTCTGCGGCAGTTGTAAGAGATTCTTGAATTTGGGCATTATCCTCAACTGCGGTGCCTTCTAAGGACTTCGTTAGGTCAACAGTGCTAGCATCCACTTCCGCCATATAGGCATTGACGTTGACCGTCGTTGTATTTTCAATAGTACTGCTATCAATGTTCGCCACAATATCGCCAGTCAAGACAGCAAGAGCCGCACTACCTGCTGAGCCAATGCCATTGACATAGGCACATGACACACTGAGAATATCCATATCGCATTGCGATTCAACGGTCAGCTCATTGGCATTCTCAATGGTGCTACCATAAATCAAAGCCGTTGTTGCACCAATATCTGTGG
Organism: Pseudomonadota bacterium; assembly: GCA_044433065.1. GTDB lineage: Bacteria > Desulfobacterota > Desulfovibrionia > Desulfovibrionales > Desulfovibrionaceae > Nitratidesulfovibrio. The sequence continues at coordinate 17,285 of JAWXUA010000042.1, read as the reverse complement.
TAACAGTAACCGTTGCACCGCCACCAATTAACCACACAGCCGCAAGAGCGATGCTATACGATTGGGTTTGATTCAAAGCGTTTACGCTAATAGAACCACTATCAAGTATAGTGATATTAGAGTTTTGAATAATGGCTTGCGTATCGTTGACACCAACAGATGTGGTCAAGGAGCCATAGCCTGCACCAAGGGCCGCGGCCGTACCCGTGGCTATGGTGATGGTCAAGCGCGTGGAAACAGCATCCATATCAACGGATTGTGCCGTTAAGTTCACATTGCTCATGACTGTGGAAGCTGAGGCAACGTTATCCAAAAGGTCAGAATCTACAAGGGTAGGCGTGCCATAGAGCGATGCGCGGTAGGTCACAACGTCGCCTTCGGCAATGTCGTCACGTTCTTTGTCACCTTGGACCCAAACAAGCTGAGTGAAATCAATAGTACCGTCAGCGTTGATGGCATCAAGGGTGAAGGAGAAAATGCTCTCTTCGCCTGTCTCTTCATCGGTGAAGACGAGATAATGCGTCTCTTCGGTAACGTCCGTAGTATTCAACGTAATGGCATACGTTGGGGACGTGCCATCATCCTCGTCAATTTCATCTCCTATGAAGCCCAAGGTCAGTGCAGAACCATCCACACTGGCGACGATAAGATTCGCATTCTCGTCAAGCTTGTCTTCAACGGTCTCATACCAAAAGCCAGAGTCATTAGGGAGTGAAGCAGAATAGCCAAGGGTGCGCGTGTCATCAACAACGGTCGCTTCTCTATTGGCAGAGATGGAGTCCAGAGCACTTGAAGACGTGGCCGCTACGTTGACAGAAATAGAACTACCACCAGCGCCATAAGCCGCCGCAGCAATGCCCACTGTGCCTGCCACAAGCAAGGCATCATTGGCCGCATTGGTAACGAGATCTGCTGTGGTCAAATAGAAATTGCCTTGAACCACGCCGCTCGCATCTTCCATACCAATAATATTGGCTTCTGTGGGCACGGTGACGCCGTTCACAACGACGGAACCCACACCAGAGCCATAGGCCGCACCAGCAATGGCAACGCCAATGGCAATGACTTGTGCTTCAGACAAAGATGCGACGGTGAGGTCACCTAAGGTAATATCGGTATTTTCCGCACCGCTAAGGCGTGCTTCGGTTTCAACTTGGGCAACGTTAATAGCAAGCGTACCCGTGCCAGCACCTGAACCAGCACCAGAAACACCGACTATGCCAGCGGACAGGATAGCCGTGTTGGTAGCCTGAACGATGGTGTCTTGATCTGCGGCATCATCAACAGTGACATCAGCGGTAGTGGAATCACCATCACCCACCACATCAAAGGCCGCAACGGTGGTGGAATTGGTAAGGTTCATGACCACGCCGCCAGTGCCAGCACCAGTACCAGCACCTGCTATCATCACAAGGGCCGCCGTGAGGACGGAGGAATTGAGCGCATCAATGCTTATATCGCCAACGTCTTGAAGCGTCTTCACATTGACTACGGCTTGCGTGGTATAGCCGCCTGTCACTTCTGGAACGGAGGTCAAATAGTCATCTGGCGTGCTTACACTCACGTCACTTTCTTCTTCGTCACTGGTCGCGGCATTGCTTGGATTATAGCCTGCAACACTCAACCAATCCGCAACGTTGATAACAACCGCGCCAGCACCTGCGCCCGTACCTGCGCCTGCTACGGAAACAGCCGACGTGGTGACAATGGTTTCATTGTAGGCAAGCGCGGCCATAGAACCGCCATCGGTGAAATACAGTTCAGCACCGCTTATGGTCGCACCAACATTAGTACCAGCCATGGCAAGAGAGAAGCTACCCGCACCAGAACCTGTGCCAGAACCTGCTACGGCAATGGCCAAGGAGGTCATGATGGTAGAAGCGTCCGCTGTTACAAGTAAGGTCGCGCCTTCATCAGCATCAATGGTGCCATCACCACGGAGCAAGGTCTCATTAAGGTCCGCTGCCGTTGGCATATCCTCGGTTGGAGCCATGCCCGATAAGCTAAGCTTACTGTTGACAATTTGCGCGTAACTTGCACCAATAATACAGCTAATAGTACCAATACCAGAGCCTGCACCTGTGCCAGAACCTGCAATGGCAACGCAGAATGTCCAGATATTGCCTTCGGTATGGCTTCGTACAGTGGCAGAACCCATAGTAATATCAGAGCTATTACTAATGAGGGCTTGAGCCTGTGCTTGCAAGATGGACAGGGCGATAACGCCAGCGGCCGCACCAGTGCCGCCACCTGCAATGGCAAGGTCAATGGCCATAAGAGCCGAACCTTCCACAGCTTCCACCGTCAGCGCACCAGAACCATATAAAGTTGAGCCTTCAATGCTTGCTTGGGCTGTTTCGCCGCCTAAATTGGCTGCCTGTTCTTCATCAGCATAATCAGTTTCACCGTCGGTATAGGACGCTGTGCCATTCTCAAGTAAATCATTAACCAAGTCATCAGCCATCTCAGCAATGGCGGTCTTGGATTCGGAAGCATCGCCATCATATTGGCCCTGACCGCTCGCAACGCTCATACCAATATTCAAGCTTGCACTAGCGCCAGCAGCTCCTGTACCTGCTCCACCGATGGAAACAACAAGGGCTGTTGCACCTGATGTGGTCGTTGCACGAACGGTTACATCGTCGAGCTTTGAGGTGTCAGCGGAACTTGTTGCAACGTTCCAACCGCTTACGGTGGAATTGTTAATCATGGCCTTGGTCTGGTCGTCCAAAGCATTGATGCTAAAGGCCGCGGCCACACCAGCAGTGGAACCTGCACCAACAGCAATAACACCACTAAAGGCCGAGGCCGTGGCAACCGCTTCTACAAGCACAGAACCAGAGCCATTGCCACCTTCAGGTGTCATATAAATATTGGCATCATTGATAGTAGCCGAGACATGGCGTGAAATAACATTCACATTGAAGGCAACAGCAACGCCCGTGTTGGATGACGCGCCCACAGCCACAACCAAGGAGAAGATACCGCTAGAAGGACTGAAGAGCATGGCATTAGGATTGATATCGCTATCATCGCCATCGCCAACGCTTAAAGCACCTTCGATTTCAGCAGATTCGCTTGTGTCGTAGGCCTCATCATCTTCATCGTATTCGACTTCAGCTTCGACTTCAGACTGATTGAAGGATTCCAAGTCCTCAGAGCTTACATCATCGACTTCAATATCAGCGGCCCAAGCTTCATCACGCCAGTCATAGCTATCACTAGAACTAGACGAGCTTGAATCTGGATTATTCTCGTAGGCAAGTACTTGCAAATCGCCGCCAACAGTCATGCTCTCTATAGTATCGAGCATACCTGTAATAGTGCGCACAATGACATTTTCAGCGGCTGTGACCTGCACACCAGCAGAGCCAGAAGTGGCCGCAACGCCAACGGCTATATTGAAAATTTGCGAATCACCAAGGGCCATAATATTTGCATCGGCGCCAATGGATATTTGATTCATATAGCTTATGCCAGCGTCAACATCACCCACAATAACATTGGTTACGTTGGCAACGCACACAGCCGTGCCACCACTAGAAGCAGAAATCGCTATGCCAAGGGATCGGATAACCGCCATGTCTGACGCCGCAATGCTCAAGGAACCTGCGTATAAATCATAAATATCATCATCAGAGTTAAGAGTCGTTTCATCATCGGAAAGACCCGTGACTATGGCCGTGGTTGTGCTATCAATAACATTGACACCAAGGAAGACTGTGACCGCAGTGGCTCCAGTAGAAACACCAGCATTCAAGGCAATGGCCAGAATATCGGAATTATTCACAGCCTGAATGACCATAGCTTCAGTGGACGTTAAGAAGCTCTTACGCGCTTCAGCATTGGCAGAGCCCACAATGGTGTTGGAAGCAATATTAACGGCAACAGCTGTATCAGAGCTCCCTGCAATGCCAATATTCAGCGCACGGATAACACTGCTATTGCTGACATCGAGGGTTAAATTAGCGCCAGATTCCAAAGTGGAATTGGTGACCAAGGCATCAGCACCGCTCACGACCACGTTGACGGCCATGGAGGCGGCCACAGCTGTTTCAGCTTTTGTGATGCCAATATTCAAGCTTACTGCTAAGATATTGACGCTTTGGAAAAGGTCCGTACCCACCTTCTCAAAGTATTCTACAAAGGTACTCGTGCCATCTTCGGTAGTGGCCTTCTCAATCATATCAAGGGCACTACTGTCTTCGGACTTGTTTTGCAAAGCCTCAACAGTAATATCACCGGCGGCCTTAATGACGCTATCGTCCACAAGGGCTTGCGCTTGGGCCACAACAACATTCGGTAAGAGGGCAACACTTATGCTTGCAACACCAAGGCTATAGGCTTGGATTGTGGATGCACCAATGGCTTGAATGAGAACGTTGCCGTAGACTGTCTCGCCGTCATCGTTCACCGATGTGCCCAAAACTTCACCATTAATATTGTTCACTTGCGCCGTTTGATTGGCCACAACCACATTGACGCCAGCCGTACCGCCAACGGAAGTACCATCAAGAGTCAAGGACAGAGACAGGCCGATGGACAAAATACTTGTGACATCTTCAGCCGTGATAGACAGGCCTTGAGAGCCAAGGACTAAATCAAGGGCGTCATCTTCATCCACTACAGAGCCATTAACAATATCAGAGACATCAAGATTGTCTACGTATTCCACTGTGGCCGAGGCATTGCGTACCAAAACGTTGACAGCCAGAATACCAGAAATAGATGTGCCTTGCTTGGTGGCCGCGGCACTGGCATTGATAGCCATAATACTGCCATCACCATCAGCATTGACCACAAGGCCATCTGCCACAATGGTGGAATTGTAAACAAGGCTTGTTGCGTTAGCCACAAGGATATTGGCGCTCAAAACAACGGATGCGGCTGTGCTCTTTTCTTCACTGGCATTGGTGGCAGCAAGAGAAATATTCAAGGCCATTATGGCGCTTTCTTGCACAGCATTCACGTCCACAAGGCCAGAGCCCTTAATGCTACTGTATTCAATGCTAGCGTAGGCAGATTCGCCGCCCATGGCATCACTAGGGCTTGTTTCACCCGTCACAGTACCATCGTCGGCGACTTCAGCAGTCATATACTCTTCAAGCACATCATTGGCGAAATCTTCACTGCTCACCACAGCAATAACATCACCAAGCTTATCCTCAATGGCTTCAGCATCAAGGGCAGAACCATCTACATCAGACGTGGTTGGCGATGCGCCCTTTTGGTCTGCTATACCAGCACCAATATTCAAGGTGATAGTACCCGCGATGCTATCGCCTGTACCTGCGGCAATGACGCCAGACATGGCCACAGCGCCAGACTTGCTTATGGCTTCTACAAAGACATCACCAAGCTTGGAACTATCTTCATTACTAGCCGCCCAACCTAAAATATCGCTATTATAGACTAAAGCGCGTGTTTGGTTATCAAGTACATTGATGGCACCGTTCAAGGCCACAGTAGGGCTATCCTTAGCCGCGGCAATGGATACCATACCTGCAAAAACAGATGATGCAGATTGCGCTGTCACCGAAACAGTACCCTTTTCATCGTCTTGCTTATTGGCAGACGTCATATAAATGGTGCTGTCTGAAATGGTCGCATTGACTGTGCGGTCCAACCAGTTGAACGTAAAGACGCCCGCGGCTGTTGCATCAGAATCTTCAGTGGTTGACGCGGCAACGGCAACGGTAATGGCGTAAATGCCACCTGATGGTATGAACATCTGAAGCGAGCTATCATAGTCATCAACGCTACTTGTCAAATCACCTATGCTATCATCGTCAAGCTCTAAACCTGCTGCCCATGCTTGATTGCGCCAATCGTCATCTGCGTCGTATTGGCTTTCTGTGGCGTCTGCACTTTCATTGGCATTGACCACAAGGTCGCCACCCACAGTCATGCATGTGACACCAGCGATATACGCTTCCACATCGCGTACAAGGACGTTTTCACTGAGGGTCGCTTGCAAGGTAGCTGAGGTGCTTGAACTTGAACCACTAGAACTGCTTGAGCTGTCGTTGGACGCAATACCAACAGAAACACCCACGGCAATGGAAATAATTTGTGAGGACGATAAGGCTTCAATATCCACATCGCCAGCAACATCCACAAGGGCCATGTCCTTAATGCCAGCTTCAATATTGCCCACAATGACGGACGTATTATTAGCTAGGCCACCTGCTGAATCCGTACCCACGGAAGCGGCAATGGTTATGGCTGTAATGTTGGCATCGTCCTTGGCTATCATGGACAAAGAGCCGCCAGCGGATAATTCATCATTGCCGTCTGAACCCGTCACCGTAGCCAAAGTTTCACTGGTTACTACATTGATAGCAAAGAAAGAACCTACAGAGACCGTACCCTTGGAAACAGCGGCGTTCAGGGCTGTGGAAATAATATTGCCATCGCTCAAGGCGTCAATGGCCATATTGCCACCAGCCGTAAGCGTGGAGTTTTCCGCCGTGGCGCGCGTGCCCACAACAATGGTATTGGAAGAAAGACCAATGGACGCCGTCACGTCATAGGAAGAGCTAGAACTACCTGAACCGCTAGAGCCGCTAGACGAGCTGGATTCCGTTTCAATGCTCACAGCAACGCCCATGCTCACGGCCACAATCATAGCGCTATTCACGGCTATGATATTCATATCATTAACCGCTTCCACAATGGAATTATTCACGAAAGCATCAACTGACGACACCACAACATTGGCGGCCACAAGAGCGGCAATAGAATTTTGGTCCGTATTATAGCCAAGGCCCAAGGTGAAGGACATGGCAATAATATTCGAGCTGAAATCAATATCCGAGGTGGCGAGATAGTCCGCTATAACATCGGCATTCGTTTCAATGTCTGTATCTGCATCATCTACAACTGTCGTATCGCTCTCATCACTACTTTCAGCGCTCACACTGCTTTCATCAACATTAAAGATGCGGTCAATGAGGGTTTCCAAAGGATTTTCTGTACCCGTGGAACCAATGGCGTATTGGCTTGCATCAACGGTGACATTGTCGCCCTTAACGTCAGAGCCTTCAATGCTTGCTTCTACATCGCTCACAATGACATTAGGGCTAATGGTAGCGCCAGCTGTGGCCGCCGCAATATTTGCGCTGGCAATGAGGTTTTCTGTATGTGCAAGAACGCTAATATCACCACCTGCAACCATGGTCACATCACGCATCATGGCCGTTGTGGACGAGGTGATAACATTGACCGCAAGAGACGCGCCTAATGACCAGCTGTCGGAGTCATCATTGGTGCTACTATCAATGGCCAAGGCCGCAGCTGTGGCTATGCCTATGATTTGTGAAGCATCAGCAGATTGTACGAGGACAGAACCAGAGGCCGAGCTTGAAGGATTTTCAATGGTAATTCCCCCATTGTCCATGGTCGAACTCACGTTCTTAACAATGACGTTGATGGAGCTTGCGCCGCTAAGAGCTGTAGTCTTGGTAGTTGAGGACGTACCTGCGGCAGGAGTTGACGTTGAGCCTGAGCTTGCTTCCTTGGCAACAGCCACACTAGCCGTCAACGCTGTAATACTCGCAGAAGAGCTTGCGGAAACCTTGATATCGCCGTCTTCGCCCATATCTTCATTTGCCGTTGTCGTGCGCTTGGATCTATCAAAGCTCGCAGAAACATTGGATACAATGACGTTAACACCAAGGGATGCACCAGATTGTGAGCCTTGCGTTGCCAGACCAACTTGACCAGCAACAGCCATAATGGCCGCAACATCACTGGCTGTAATGCTAATATTACCAATGGATTCTACAATGCTATCGCTTACAGATGCATTGACAGAACGCACAATGACGTTGGCCGTGGCCGCACCTGCTATGTGCTTGGTGCTCGTGCTCGTAGTACCGCTTGTGTTCGTCGACGATGTCGTTGTGGATATAGCAATACCTGCGGCTACGGCAATAATAGCCGTCGTCGCCTGTGCATCAACATCAAGGCCATCAACATAAATGTTGGAACCCGTTACCGTCGCTTCAACGCCAATGGAACTTGAATCATCACCATCAGCATCAAGAGTTGCCATAAGCGTTTCGGCTTCTTCATCAGTCATTTCTGGGTCAAGGGTGAAGTCTACGGAATCAGCAACTACGTTGACAGCAACAGCCGCCGCGGCATTATTGCCCTTAGCAACGCCCACTCCACCAGCAATGGATAGAATGGCCGCAAAGTTGCCAGCTTGAACGCCTGTAGCCCCTGCATATAAGGTTGAGTCTGCAATGGCGGCCAAGGTGCCAGAGCTGATGACGTTGGTTGAAACCGTCATGACATAGCTATTGCCATCGCTGATAGCCGCCGCCCCTGCAATGGCTAAGATTTGCTGTTGTGACAGAGCCGAAACATTGACCGAACCTGCATCAAGAGCATCCGTGCCAATGAGCATGGAGCTGATATAGGCCGAGGTGTCCGAGCTAATGACGTTGACAGCAAGCACACCGCCCACAGAGGTATCAGTGGCGGTACTTGTGCCTGAAGAGCCGGAGCTTGAAGAGCTGGAACTTGTATTGGCATAGGAAAGGGAGCCACCAATGGCAATCATGCCAAATTGGTCAATGGCTACAACGCTAATATCGCCTGTTGTAGAAAGGTATGTCGTTGGAGCTGTACCTTCGTCAAGGCTCGAACCAGTGATAAAAGCCGCGGTATCGCCATCTACATAGTTAACAATAGTCGTGCCAGTATAGGCGGAAGAAGCGCTATCGCTACTTGATGATGATGAGGAAGAGGAGGAAGAACTGCTTGATGCAATACCAGCGGTAGCACCAACAGCAATAAGATTAAAGCCATATGGCATTTCTTCAAGATTGTCTTCACCTGAAAGCAAGTCATCAGAAAGCGCGGCGTTGTTTTCACCGCGGACAGCTAAGACCTTAATGTCGCCAAAGGAACTTACGCTTGTATTTTGCATGCTTGCAATGGTATCGCCAGCCAAGACGTTCACAGCAATAGATATACCAAGGCCTGTGACATCGCCAAAAGCACCGCCGCCAGCAACGGTAATGACCGTGGCATCTTGCAGACTTTCCACAAGGACAGCGCCTTCTTGCAAGGTCAAATTACTATCAGCCAAGGTGGCAATAGTATCGCTCAAACGTATGTTGAAAAGCAAAGTCCCTGTAAAGCCAGAGCCCGTACTGCTACTGCTTGCGCTCGCCCCTGCTAGAATGGACAGGCCTTCGTCCTTGGCCACAACGCTTACACCGCCATCAGTAGCGCGAGATGTGCTTTTAACAGCTCCATCTATAAGCGTCGTAAATTCTTGCACAACGAGATTATCAATGCCAAGCACTTCTGCGCTTGTATCTCGTGTGACAATATTGATACCAAGCACGCCTGCGCCAGATTCACTGCCCGAAGACGATGAGCTAGACGACGAACCTGACGACGAGCTTGATGAGGAGCCTTTGGTGGTCAGGGCAAGAGCGCCCGCAACAATAAATTGATCTGTATCATTCAAGGCATTGGCTGTAAGACCTGCAACAACAAGATCTGCCAAATTTTCGATGAGGACATTGGTTTGCTGTGAGTCATAAATAACAAACATTTCAGCAGTATATGCTGTATTCACCGTACCTGAATTGCTTGTACCCCCAGCACTTTGATTTGCGCTGTTGGCCACACTAAAGACCTTGCTTAAGATACCGCCAGAGCTACTACCTGATGAAGGGGTAATACTGCCACTGCCTTTTGATGTGCCGCTCTTACTGCTAGTATCTGTGCTAGCCTTAGTACCTGCAATAACAAGGGAAACCGAGCGCCCTTCTGTATAGGCATTGATATCAGCAGAGCCAAGGACAAAAACGCCGCCATTATAGCCACTTGTATCAGAACTTGCGGTGACAATATCGCTATCATCATCCACAGGCACAGTGCTTAAATCACTGATCCAGTCGTCTGTGCTTTCGCTATCACTAGTATAGGTCAGGTCGGTAATAATATCGTCAATGTTCGTTAAGTCCTTTTGGCCCGTGAGTTCCGCACTGGTATTGCGGTCCACCACTTGGACAAAGACAGTACCACTGGCGGCCTTAGAGCTTGTGCTCCATGACAAGGCAACTTGGGCATACAGGCTATAATCGTGGGCATCAATAATAAGGCTGTCCAAACCGTTGGCATAGCGATTGCCAATGGCAATGGAAGGGCTTTCCACTTGCAAGGACGCAATGGTATTATTGGCTAGATAGAGTACGGAAATATTTGCAGAATACGCACCAACTGGCGAGGTAATAGACGAGGAGCTTGAACCAGAGCCGCTACCCGTGCTCTTAGTAGACGAGTTGGAAGAGTCCGCCGTGCTCCCTGCCTTAGCAATCATGATATGGGTATTATCGGTGTCCGCGGTAATAGAAAGCGCGTCCGCCACAATGGTGACACCACTAGCCACAGCCGCAATGGTTTCATTTTGTGCATTAAGCACTTGCACTGTTGCGCCAATGGAAGATTTTGCGGAAGCTTCGCGCGTACCTACGAGGGTTTTGGCACTAAAGCCGCTCTTAAGAAGTGTCTTCGCCTTGGCTGTCTTCTTAGCCCCAAGGCCAGAGCGCAAAGATCCCGTAATCATAAGAGATTCATTGGCCGTGGTGGCGCTGATATACACGCCGTATTGTTGTGCTTGTGGCGTAATGGTCAGTGTTTGGCCCACAAGATCACGCGTCGCATTGCCGCGCAAGGCATCTTCTTTGCTTTCAGCTAGGCGGATGCTGTCATCATCAACGGCAATAATATAATACACACCTTCATTGGTTTCGCCGTCCTCAGTCCACGATACTGTCACAGCTGTGCCTGTCACATAGCCATGATTTTCTGCCACAATAAGCGGTGCAATATCGCTTAAAGAGCCAAGGCTTGCGGCCAAGAATGGTTCGTCGTCTGTGTCTTCATCATCTTCATCGTCACTAGAGTTTTCGTCAACTTCTTCAGTAAAATCAACGACAACACTATCAAGAGAACGCTCAAGACTTATGCTTGTTTCACCAGATTTGAAGAGAGCCGCAACATCAACATAGCTATCTTCTACATAGGCTGCTTCGGTAAGAGTAGAGCTTTCAGCCGTGCCTGTTTCCGTAGCCATAAGACTTAAGGCAAAGGTCCAGCTATCAAAGACAATAACTTCGTAATAGCTTGCTTCTTGCGTGCCATCCGCATTGTCACGCAGAACGGTGAGGATATCCCCATCGCTGAGCGCATGGGCATTTTCCGTGGTAATGATTTGGTCAACATAGTCAAAGTCAGCTTGACTTACGGCAACATAGCTTTCAAGCACAGTAAAGGTCAGGTCAGCAACGGAACTTGCATCAACAGTATTACCATCGCTATCTGTCAACTGGTATTCCACAACCGTGGTGTAGGTGCGGCTTTCACCTTCAACAGCTTTGACGTAGGTATCTTTAGCTACAGTATATACTTCGCCATCGCTACCCAAAAGCTCCGTACCTGCCACAAGACCATCCGCAACAAAACTATCGGCAAAGTTGAAGACCAAGTACTTGCTTTCATCAGTATCCGTGCTTGCATCGTCTGTATTGACTTCACTTGTAGCCACGGTCACCGTATAGACGTGAGCGCTTACGAGGCTAAGGCTTGCCACGGCATCGTCGCTGATAGTGACAGAAATAGCTTCACCATTAAGGCTTGAAGACAAGGTAATGGTGGTCGTATCGTCATCGCCATCCACTAAGGACGTAATATAATATGTATCACCGCTTATGAGTCCGCTAGCATCTGCAATACCATTTAAATTGGTGTAGGCAACTGCATCACCAACATTGAAGACCCCAGAGGCAACTTTTAAGGCGTCGCCATCGTCTGTATCTGTAATGATTGCGGAGCCAGATGTGGTGCGTGTAATGGTGTATTCGTCATAGTCTTCGGACGCAATAGTCGTTGCAAGAATCTCATCACGGGTGACGTATTCGCCTGTTTCTGCGTCATAAAGCTTGATACTATAATCAGAAACATATTCAACGATATATTCTTTACCATTGCCATAGACAAGATATTCGCCGTCTTCAATATATACACCGTCGGCACTATCTTCATCTTGCATCAATGGTTCACTAGTGTAATCTGGATTACCATCATCATCCGTAGGATAGAGCAAAGTTTCTACGGTAACCACGTCACCAGTGACAAAATTATGGTCGCCAATATAGAAGGTTTGGGCACTCTCTTCTTCACTGAGAATGTCGTCTGTGGTCAGCACTATGTCGGCATAGGCTACGGATTCATTGACATAGAAAGAATGCACCGTGTCGGCTTCAAGATCGCGCCCTTGGGTATCAATCTTGATATAATCGCCAATGGCATTACCGTCTTCATCAACGGCTTGCAAAGCAAAGCCAGCATCAAGGATAGTGACGCGGTATTGCGTGCCGCTTTCAAGGCCACTTAGAGCTGTGCCTTCACCGCCATCAGCAGTTGTGGCCGTATAGGTTACAAGGTCACCATCGCAAAGCAAGTTTGCCGTATCACCCAAGGCTATGACCACGCTCATAGCACCAAGGGTGGCAATGGTCATGGAACCCTTACTTGTGGTGACAGCCTCTTGTGCGTCTTCATCATAGCTTGTGCTCGTGAGAGCAATACTACGCAAAGAAACATCATCACTAGCAAAGCTGAACGATTGATTATCAGAAGTACGCGTAAAGGTATGCGTACCTGTCAAATCAGCAAGAGAAAATTCAATGACTTCGCGAGTATCAGCATCAAGCAGGGCAAAGGAGTCTGAACCCATGATGGAGAGCGTATAGGTCTCGCCAGCAGTGAGACCAACAAGGGACGCACCATCGCAAGTATACGTAACCACATCATCCGTGGAGAATCCAGACATCATGCTATATGACTGGCTGTTAGCGGCAACATAGTCAGCGCTCGTGAAGTTCTGCTCTGTGCCCACACGCTGATCACTATCAAGGCACACAAAATAATGCCCGTTGGTCAGATCGCCTGTGCCAAAGTCTACAAAATCGTCGGCAATGGTGAAGTCTGTGCCGTCAGTTTCATCAACATCGGCAAAGGTGACTTTCTTCAAGCTAAAGGACGTGGAGCTTGTGACGTACACAATATAATATGCGCCGTCTTCAAGGTCGCCAAGTTCACCATCATCGCCTGCTTCATAGGTGACAATTTGGCCCGTGGAGAAACCATGGGCATCACCAATATCAAGCACATTTTCTGCTGGGTCAGTATAGGTGACATTGGTCAGCGTCTCGCCGTTAGACTCCACAGCATCAGGGTCTTGCACATTGAATAAGAAGAAGTGAACAGCGTCGCCTTCTTCGTTGGAGGTTGCAGGAGCTGTAATATTGACTTGTGTATGCGTGCCATTTTCATTGATGGTGTACAGAGTCAGCGTGACGCCATCATCAGCAACTTCGGCATAATACGTTTCACCAATGGTCAAGCCACCAATGGCCTCAGCGCCATCTTCCACCATATACGTGACATAATTACCATCACGGTTGGCATCAAAATAGCCTTCAGCCAAGGTAATAGTATCGTCATTAACATTCACAGCGTCATCAGCAAGGCCGCCCGTCTTCACAATAACGGCGCCATCTTCAATGATAGCTTGTGCCGCATTTTCTTGCCCAGTGTAGGCAATGCTGAGGGCTTTGGCTGATTGAGTCGCCCCAACAGTATTGGCATAGACATATGATGTGGGCGCAAGACTGCTACCAAGGCCAACTTGGGAGAATATATTGATACCAATAATATCGTTGATAACTTCGTCGGCGCTTTGCACAGCATCAGTATAATAGTCGTTGACGCTATCAACAACATCATTGATGCTATCCTGTGCATCCATCAAGAAGGCAAAATTGACAAGCTCACCCTCGGAGAAATAGTCAGCAGAATAGTCAATAAGAGGGTCATAACCTGGTGTCGCCAAGACAAATTGGGCATCGGAGCTGATTTCAACCAAATTCTTTGACGTAATTTGCGCACCAGACGAAACTAAGGTCACAGCATTATTGACATATTGTCCAACACCAAGGGCAATATTAGTGCTTGTGGTATAGGCCGACGCCTTGCTCTTTTTGGACTTAGCGGTGGTGCCCTTCTTTGACTTTGTATAACCGCGGCTCAAAGTTGCGGAAACAGTCATGCTAGGCTGTGTCACTGCTGAGGACGTAAAGCTTACAGCACCAAGGCCAGCGGCCACACCTGTGCTTTCGGCAATACCTTCGGCTGTGACGACGGCAGTGCTTCCAAGAGTGGTGTACGATTCCACAACATTGGAGGTCACGCTCATGCAAAGGCCATTGCCCGTATCCAACTTACTGATAACGCCTAAAGCCGAACCAAGCACGCTCATGACCTTGGTCAAAGCGGTATTCATGGCATCACCCACAGCGGACAAGCCAGTAGAAGGCGTTGTCGTCGCCGCTGCTGCTGTGGTATCAATATTGGTGGATGTATAATTAGCCGAGGTGGCTTCTGCACTACTGCTACCGTCAATACTACCACCGGCTGTCAGCGTGCCATCAACAGTCAAATTGGCCGTCGTTGTACCAATATTCAGGCCCACAGAAACGCCTGTGGATCCCTTGGTGCCAGGGTCTGTACTTACTGAAGTTGCATAATCGCCAGTGGATTCCGCGCGCATGACAATGTCGCGGTCTGCTGTAATAATCGCAGTATCGCTAACTGTTACCGTGGCTTCACTGCTATTGACCATAATACCAAGGGCAAGGGCCGTCGTGCCCGACTTTGTCGAGCTTGAAGAAGAAAGTTTGCTCTTCTTGGTCGCTGTATTACCTGCTACCGACAGCGTTATTTCATTGGTATTTTCTTGCTTGGCAACAAGACTTACATCGCGCGCACTTACAAGCTGACCAGCAACAGTAATGGCCGCATTGCCTTCATTAATGGCAATCATGAGACCAATGAGCGTTGAGTCAAGGGACTGCTCACTGCTTACAATGGCTTCTGAATACAGGCTAATATCGCCCGTCTGGCTTATGAGCATGGCGCCACTGTTGATGGTAATATCAGACGTAGCCGAGGCATAGGAGACAAAAATAGGCAAATCCAAAGTAAGGTCTGAGAAAAGACTTTGGATAATGGAGCTAATGCTCATCTCCGCATTGTAATCCCCTGAAACGTCAGAGAAGGAGGATAAGTCAACACCAAGATATTGCGAAGTTAAGTCATTAAAGCTTGTATTGATAAGCGCGTCAAAAACGGTGAGCCATTGATTACCTGTAATTTCGGAAAAGCTGATTTCATCGGTCGTTGCGGCATCGGCTTCCACAATGGCATCAACAGTGATGGAGTCTGCTGTAATTTTAGCATTATTGATTTCAACAGACACCGAACCTTGCGCCACTTTCACAGGCAAGAGCAGAAGGAAAGGACTTACGCCAGCGCTTTGTTCTGCTGTGAGCGTGAAGTCTCCTGTAATGGTAATGATGACGTTATCACCACTGCTTTCACCAATAACAATATTGGGGGCAGAAATAGTGAGATTATCAAAAGTAGCAAGACTTGCTGTGCTTGTAACTGCATAGTCACTATTTTTATGGCTTGTATAATCCTCTAAATTAGTATTCAGATATTCAACTTCAGCACTTGTTGCACCGCGGATTTCAACGCCAGCGGCCATGGTAACAGTGCCAGCACATTCAATAACTATGTCAATGCTTTCTACGCTAGCAGCAATATCCCCTTCAATGGCAAGGAGGCTAGAATCTTCAGTAAAGGTCACGTCACCAAGCGATGTAATGGTAAAAGTACCACCTACATAGGTATAGCCTTCAAAGGTAACAGAGTCTGCAAGAATGGTGATTTCAGAAATGCCCACAAAAGAAACATCATCAAGAATAACATCGCCGTTGGTCAGAAGCGCAAAACTCGTTTCCCCATCAGCAATATCTAAAAAGTCCGCAGTGCTCCCGATAAAGTCACCAGAAATAGTGATGGTATCGGACCAGAATGAAAAATAGTATTGCGCAGTACTATCAAGTACAGTGACTTCGTCAGATGTACCAATGGTAGATGTCGCGCCATCAGGTAAGGCTGTCCAGCCATCAACAATAAAGTCGCCGATATCCGAAGCCACACCAGAAATGCTATCCCATATCTCAAGGATAGCAGAAAAGTCCATGGACTCAATACCTTGTGCAAAATAGCTTTCTATTTCTTCTTGGGTCCACTCTACTACGCTATCAAGGGTTGTGCTTAGCGAATTAGCAACTGCCGCGTCTTCATAAACTGTCTCATCATAATAAACTGTCTCATCGTAGGTATCTACAACGACAGCAGAACTATCTTCTGTATTTTCGCCAGTATCAGTAACTGTGGCGGAAAGCAGCTGGCGCGGTTCCAACTCTTCAAAAAAAGATGGAACTCGGTTCTTGCGAGCCTGAGGCTCATAATAGCAAGTACAAATGCCAGAATCGATAATATCGTCATCTGTAAGGATAGGAGAAGAACTGTCGCTGTAATTAAGGCTCGTCATAGCAAACTCCTTATGATGGCCCGTGACCACGCTATCAAGTCCGACGCACAGTATAAAAATATGGTGTGTGGAAATCAAAAACAATGCACACACTTTTAATATCCATAACTATTTCAAGACACTAACTAAGTCTTACACAAAGATGGTCATGTACGGCATAAATACTATGAATCCAAAACATGCCTTACAACCTGTACTGCTATCCATCTTTATTACTCTACTAAGACACATAAAGTTCTCATATTTATTTTATTTTAGCAATAAAAAAAAGCAAGAGAGAGAGAGAGACTGCATTAAACAGTTTTTTTTATATTATATGCATTTTTTAAACATTTTAGCACTATATAACTTATTGATTAAATTTTTAATTACATACATATTGTATCAAAATATAATGTATTATAAAATTATAAACTCTATTTACTAAACTTTCTGTAACGTTATACTATGGATTATTTATTTTTTTAGTCTAAAAAAATTTTTGTCACCATAAAACATAAGCTCTAGTGAGAGTACGCTACAAAATTGACCGCCTTCATCTCTATATGGAGAGTGAATATCCGCGCTATCATATGAGTAGCAATCAGAAAAAAAATTTATGCAAGCATGGGTACAAAGTAAGCTGTGACTGAGGATGCGTGTACGCAATCTTTTCGCATTGCGTGTAGGCCAAAAAAAGAAAATACAAGGAAATGGGAATACTTTTGTGGGGTAATCCCCCCGTCAAAAAGTACTTCTGAAAAGTAGAATTTTCTCGTAAACTGAACGAAGGAGATCCTACATGAAAAAGTCC
>JAWXUA010000041.1:0-18495 GCA_044433065.1 Pseudomonadota bacterium | reverse complement strand
GATATGAGCGATGACTTTGCGGACTTGCTCGCGCGTCGCCCAAAATATGGCTTTGGTAAGGTGCTCAATCCTTGCGTGGATTGTAAAATTCTCATGATTGGCCGCGCACGTCAGCTCATGGAGCGTTATGGCGCATCCTTCATTATATCTGGTGAGGTGCTTGGCCAGCGACCCATGTCGCAACGACGCGATAGCCTCAATGTAGTGCGCCGCGACGCTGAAGCAAAAGAAGTGCTTCTGCGTCCTTTGTGCGCCAAGCTCATGGATCCAACGCCAGCTGAATTGAGTGGTCTTGTGGACCGTGAAAAGCTCATGGGCATTTCTGGTCGCGGCCGTAAAGAGCAAATGGAACTTGCGGCACATTTTAGCTTAACAGAAATCCCAACACCAGCTGGTGGCTGCAAACTCACAGAGCGTGAAAACGCACGTAGCTACTGGCCTGTTCTGAAATATGCCCCAACAGTGACAGCAGGAGAATTTCGGCTTGCCAATACAGGCCGGCAATATTGGGCTGACAATCACTGGCTGGCCATCGGCCGCAACCAAGGTGACAATGAATACCTTGTGAAGCATGCCTTTGCTGGCGACCTCCATTTTAAGGTTGTGGGTTACCCAGGGCCTCTAGCTGTGGGCCGCCAATTTGCTGGTGCAGACTGGAGCCCTGAAGTGGTTAAGGATGCGGCAGCTTTTGCGGCATCATTTTCACCCAAAGCTGTGCGTAGCGGCGCAGATGTTGAGGTGCGTGTGAGCCGTGGCGAAGAAACATATACAGTGCGCATCCAACCCAATCGCGAAACGCCGTTAGCGTGGGGTGAACGGGCATGGCCTGATATCCGCGATGAAATCCGTGGCGAAGCACGCATCCGCATGGAAAAGACCGACAAAAAAGGTCACGCTCCTAAAGCACCCAACGCATATGATGCCAACAGCGTAAATTCCATGATGCATGGCTATACAAATAGTGACTCAGACCATGATGATGGCCCATCAGGTGCTGAATAACAACTAGAATATCAGACGTTATCGTATTCTTTGTCTTATATAAGACCCCCTTGCAGTGCTTGGGGGTCTTATTTTTTACAATTTTATCATCAATTGCTCTAGAAAAATACGTCTATTTAACTATTATGTAATAATGTACTGCTGCATTTTACTTGCTTTTATGCTAGTATTCGCACGCTAAAAAAGTGCACACATTGTATTGGCATAGAGAAGTAGAATATACAGATAGTGATAAAAGGAAGGATAAAATGGCACAAGAAAATAAACGCGACGGCTTCGCCACGCATCTTGGCGTTTTGGCTGCAACACTAGGCTCTGCTGTTGGTCTTGGCAATATTTGGAAATTTCCAGCGTTGACAGGTCAAAATGGTGGCGCAGGCTTTTTGCTTATTTATCTCATGGCGACACTTTTCGTAGCTTTGCCTGTCATGATTTCAGAAATGATGTTGGGCCGCAAAGCGCGTGCCGACGCAATCAAAACCTTCCGCATTGTTGCTCCTAAAGGATCCCCATGGTTTTTGGTAGGTGCTCTTGGCGTTACAGCCACCGTCTTTTTGATGGGCTATTATTCTGATGTTGCCGGTTGGGTTTTTGCATACATTGCCAAATCTGTGGCAGGTGGCGTAGCCACAACGGACCCAACTGTAGCCAGTGATATTTTCAATGCCTTGGTGAGCAGTCCTATACAAACCTTGGGTTGGCAGTGGTTCGTTTTAGCCTTTGTGGGCAGTATCCTTATCTTTGGTATTGCGGCGGGTATTGAACGCGCTGTGAAAATTTTGATGCCTCTGCTTTTTGTACTTCTGTGTGTTGTTTGTGTGCGAAGCCTCATGCTTGATGGTGCCGCAGATGCAGTAAAATTCCTCTTCATGCCTGACTTTTCTAAGGTGACCAGCGAGACCGTTTTGCTCGCCATGGGCCTTGCCTTCTTCAAGCTGACCTTGGGCCTTGGCGTTATGGTGACCTATGGTAGCTATTACCGTGTAGACCAGAATTTGCCTGCAACAGCCATGCGCGTTGTGGTGTGCGACATCATGATTTCCTTGCTTGCAGGTCTCGCTATTTTCCCAGCGGTCTTCACCTTTGGCTTTGAACTCAGCATGGGACCAAGCCTCTTATTTGTGACCATCCCTGCTGTTTTTGCCTCCATGCCTGGTGGCTATATCTTCACCGTCATCTTCTTTTGCCTGTCCGCAGTAGCAGCCCTTGGAGCCATGCTGTCCTTGGTTGAAGTACCTGTGGCGTGGTTCTCTGGTTCATGCGGTATGACGCGTAAAAAGGCCACCATCACCACAGTTGTCATGCTTGCTTGCGTTGGTTTGCCAGCCACCCTATCCACAAGCATCTGGAGCGACATCAGCATTTTTGGCCGCAGCATTTTCGACTTCTACGACTTTGTTTCGTCCAACTTGCTCTTGCCCATCGGCGGCATTTTCACAGCCTTCTTTGTAGCATGGGTTTGGGGTCCAGAACGCACCACTGAGCTTTTGTCCAATGAAGGAACCTTGCAAAATCAAACTTTCTGCAAGGCCTTTAACTTCATCATTAAGTGGATTGCTCCGCTCCTCATCGCTATTGTTCTGTTGCAAGGTTTAGGGGTATTTTAAATAATCTGGGGGCAAGGGAACGCCTTTGAAATGGTTTTCCCCTGCCCCCAAGCCCTCATCACCTTCCTAAACTTTTTAGTTGCCATGGCAGTACCGTTTTTTAAACATATTTATGGCGCATGGGATGGGTAAAAGTATCTAATTTCATTCATCTATAATTGTTCTTGACTTCGTTCAAGGCTTGCGTACAAGACCCCTCACGAGGGGTATTTTTCATGGTTCACCATCTATTCGTCACATAAAACGTATATACTTTGTATATAAAACTTTTTTCACAACTTCCTACTTTAACAGGCATTGCACACTGTACATACTATGAGCTCAGAAAATTTGTCCCAACATGCATCTCAAAATATAGCAGAAAGCCAAACAAGTTCCCCTTTCGTCTCACCAGAATTAAGCCCTTTAGAAAGCCAAAGAATGGCCCAAGCCACGCGCAAGCAAACCATTCTTGCTGCACGCATTGCCTACCTATCCCTTGGTATTTTGCTTGCTATGTGGGCAGCCTTAGTTCCCTATGCTAAGCATCGTTTAGGTGTCGATGAAAGCATTTTCGGTATTCTCTTATTTTTCATTGGTCTAGGTGGTTTTTCCGTCATGCCCTTTGCCGGCGCACTCACAAACCGAACAGGTTGCCGCGCTATGCTCTGCTTTGCCCTGCCAGCCATGTTCCTCATCGCCATCAGCCTTGCCATCTTAAATTCCTTGCCGCTCATGGCTGTGGCCTTAGTTTTTTTCGGCGGACTTATGGGCTTAGCAGAAGTGGCCATCAAGGTGCAATGCGCCCTTATAGAGCGTGCAGTAGGTCGTCAGATGATGTCGAGCTTCCATGCCATGTACAGTCTTGGTGGCATTACGGGTGCTGCGGCCATGGCAGCTTTGCTTGGCATGTTGGAATTGCCTTTCTGGCCCACAGTCATCATAAGTGCTTTGGCCATTGTGGTGATTTTTAGCTTTTGTTACAGAAATTTCCTTACATTCGCAGACTTTGACGAGCCAGAAAAAAATGCTCATAACAATACCCTAAGCACTCAACAAACAAAGAAAAAACTTATTTCTATCCCAAAAGGCATCGTGCTTGCCATGGGCTGTGTCTGCTTCATGATTTACACGTGTGAAGGCGTCATTTTAGACTGGGCGGCCCTCTTTTTAAACACAGAGCGCGGCATTCCCACAGCGCAATGCGGCTTTGCCTACGCAAGCTTTGCAGCGACCATGACCTTAGCCCGTTTATGTGGCGATAGGCTTGCCTTACGCTTTGGCTCAGAACGCCTCATGGTGACAAGTGCCCTCATCGCCATGGTGGGCCTTATGGTAACCATCCTTGGCATGCAAATATGGCAAGTTTTCCTAGGTATCGCTCTCGTTGGTGCAGGCTATGCCAATCTTTCGCCTATGCTGTTCTCATTGGCCGCACGCAAAACAAGTATTTGCTTAAGCGAAACCGTGGCTGGCATCGCCACCATTGGCTACCTTGGCCTTCTTGTAGGTCCTGCGGTCATGGGTATCGTTGCCAATATTTTTGACCTGAGCGTCATCTTCATGGTTGAAGCTGTCATCATGCTTGCGGTTGCAGTGTGCGCCGTACGTTTGCATCGCGCATAAAAAATGCCTGTGAGGCAACAACTTTTTAGGCACCATTTTTTTGTTCATGGGGAAAACTGCGCTCTTGTGGCTTTTCCTTTGTGTAAAGTTCTGGTAGCACAAAAAAAGAAATGATGATGCCATGCCATTTCGTGGCCACCTCTCACTCCCAAACCCTTTTGGAAGGATCTATGACTGCTGATTATCTTGACGTTGCGTTTCTTGTAGTGCTCGGCTTTTTTGCTGTGCGCGGACTTTTCCGTGGCCTCGTAGAGGAAATTGCAGGCATCGTAGGCGTTGTGGGTGCTTTTTGGGTAGCCAATCAGTATTCAACGGAAATAGCTCCTTTCATGAGCAGCTTTATTACCGATGAAAGCTGGCTTGGCGTGGCATGCTATGTAGTTGTTTTTCTAGGTGTTCTCATAGCTGTATCCCTTGCAGCACGCCTTATAAAACGTATCCTCGATGTCTCTTTTGTGGGCTGGCTTGACCATGCAGGTGGCGCGGCTGTGGGCTTTATCAAAGGCCTTTTCGTCTGCTGTATCGTGCTTGCTGTCTTGCAAGAATTTTTATCCAACGCAACTTTTGTAACGGAATCACGCGTGGCTCCGTATCTTTCGCAAGCAGCTGATGCCATTCAGACCTTCTTGCCTGAGCAATTTAAATAACAAGCGTTTGAACGCTATCATAAAAACAATGCGCATAGCCGCATAATGGGATTTATATGAGCAAACAAGGTGACTCTCTCAATCGTCTCAATGAAGTTCTTGGTGCATTGCTTGCGCCCAACGGTTGCCCTTGGGACAAAGAGCAGACCCCAGAATCTTTGTGCGACTATCTTGTCGAAGAATGTTTTGAACTTGTCGAAGCCATCCGTAGTGGCGATGTAGCTGAAATTCGTGAAGAAATTGGCGATGTCATGTTCTTGCTCGCCTTCCTTGGTCGACTGCACGAAGACAAAGGCCAATTCTCCTTGGCAGACTCCATTGATAATAATGCTGCCAAAATGGTCCGCCGCCATCCACATGTATTCTCTGACACCACCTACGCAGACCGCGACGACTTCCTGAAAAATTGGGAAGCCATCAAGCGTAGCGAAAAGAAGGGTGACGACGGCCAACCTAAGGGCGTATACGACTCGCTTCCTGCCTCGCTTCCACCGCTGCAAAAGGCCTACCGCATCCACTCCAAGGCCGCTCGTGTTGACTTCACATGGCCCGACGACGAAGATGTTGAGCGCCAAGTAGAAGCTGAATGGCTCGAACTCATTGACGCTTGCGCCTCTGAAGACAAAGATCTCCAAGAAAAAGAACTCGGCGACCTCATTTTCTCTCTCGTGGAACTCGGACGCCGCAAGGGCTTCAAGGCCAATGCAGCCCTCGACAAGACCAACCGTAAATTCTTGCGCCGTTTCGCTCACATGGAAGCTGTGTCCCGTGAACGTGGTCTTGACTTCCCTGCTCTGTCCCTCGATGACAAGGACGAATTGTGGAACGAAGCCAAAGATTTTGAAAAAGGAACCGAGCTGAAGCCTCTGAAATAGATTGAGATTTTTATCTTGGAGGATGGGGAAAACATTTTGAAAAACGTTTCCCCCGTCCTCCAAGCCCCCCCCCATCCCCTTTTAAAACTTTTTACTTGGGTGTTATGGGAATTTTTTGTATTTACTATGTGCGCTTGTTTCATGCATTTGCTGGCCACATATTGTATTTTGAGTATGGCGGATTTTTTTCAGTAAAAAAGGATAGGAATGACTACCGCATCCAATAGTAATCAAGTTCAAGAGGATATACCTCAAACTCCTGTGCAAGATATATCTCCAGCCAATGTTCCGGCGCAATGTCCACCACCTCAAAGCACAGGCCTATCACGCAACCTTTTTGCGTGGTTTTTGTTTGCTCTTCTACTTCTTGCTCTCTACCTAAGCTACCAGCTTTTCTCGCCATTTCTCCAGACATTCATCCTTGCAGCTGTCTTCTCAGCAAGTGCCTACCCATTCTACAATAAACTAAAAATACGCCTGCATAACCGAGCCTTACTAGCCGCATTCATCATGACACTGGCGTTCTTCGTGCTTGTTGGCGTGCCTGTAACCATCTTTGTCATTGCCCTTATTCCGCAAGCCATCCACAGCATTTCATCCATCACCACATGGATTGCGACTTATGACATGGCGGCCTTCACAAGCCAGCCATCCGTAGCCCCCATTATGGAATGGATTACAGAAAATTTACCGTTCCTTGACGTTGCAAGCTTTGACGCCAAGGCAACCTTATTACGCTTTTCCCGCTCAGCAGGCCAAAGCCTGTTGCAATGGGGCACGCGCGCTGTGGGCGATATTCTCCACCTTGTGGCCCACTACATGCTCATGCTCATCTGCATGTTCTTCATGTTCAAGGACGGTCACTGGATGCTCCAACGCGCCCGAGCCCTCTGTCCGCTCCGCGCCAACCAGCAAGAGCGTATCATCACAGAACTGCGCAAAGTTGGTCGCTCAGTCCTCGTCGGTGGTCTGCTTGTTGCTGTTATCCAAGGATTTCTTGGTGGTGTCGGCCTCGCCATCATCGGCATCCCACCCCTCTTTTGGGGCACACTCATGGGCTTTGCCTCGCTCATTCCTGTTGTGGGAACAGGTCTCGTTTGGGTCCCTGCCCTCGCCTACCTGCTCATCATGTCACAATGGGAAGCTGCCATTTTCTTTGCCCTTTGGTGCGGCATCGTTGTTGTGGGTGCTGACAGTATCCTACGCCCTTATTTCATGCGCGGCGGTGCTGGCATGTCTGTCTTCTTCATCTTTCTGTCCATCCTCGGTGGTGTCCAAGCCTTTGGCATGCTCGGCATCCTTTATGGGCCGCTTATCCTGAGCTTCACCGTCGTCATGCTCGCACTCTATAGCGAGGAATACTGCGAAATCTTAAAGGCATCAGTCTTTAAGGTTGGCGAGAAAAAAGAAGTTTAAGCCTCTACCCCTGCCATCCGCTTAGGACATAGACCTAAGAACCTATCACGCGCAACGCCCGTTTGACATTGCTAGAATGTCAAACGGGCGTTGCGCGCATATATTTTAGTGTCTCAAACTAGTGCAGCCGAGACGGCTCCCTGAATATTAGGACATGGGCGTAAAGAGCTGTTTGGTAGCGAGGGAATGTTCAACTGTGATGAAAGGTTCGCCTTGCACAATGGTGGTTTCATATTTAGTGACCACGCGCAAATCGCCAGTATAGCGAAGTTCCTTTTGGCGAATCATTTCTTCGATGATGCCCAGAAGATTTTCCGCGGTTTCCTCATCAAGGTCGAGAGACGCAGAACCCTTTTGGAATTGGGCACGCCAACGAGCTTCAGGAAGGAAAGCTGCATTCCAAGCGAAAAGACCGAGGCTAATGGCGTTTTCTGGACCGCTGAGCGATGGGGCTACAGCAAGCAATGGCCCACAAAATTCTTTAAGCGTTAGGGCAAAAGGCGACATGGCATCGTGGGCTTGTTGGGCTTTACGGTCTTTGATGGCATTGATGCGCTTTTGGAGTTTTTTAGGATCTTGTTTAGCCATTTTTTTCTCGACGGTTATATATTGTTATACACACGACAATGAATTCCACAAACCGACAAACTGTATCACCACAAGCAATACCGTTTCCGTGCATGCCATACGGAGCCATACAGACTTTATTCAGCGAAAACGTGTCATGACCACGCTGAACTTCATTACGTACCTCCCACCATGCGCCGCGAACGACGTACGAAGGGAGAATTTTCATCGCAACTAAAAAGTTTTGAAAAAGGGAGGGGGGTCTGGAGGAGGGAAAAAACTTTTCCAAAAGTTTTTTCCCTCCTCCAGCTCACAAACACAACCTAGCGCAGAATGTTTTTTTTGAACAGAGATTTTTCTATGCATAAAGAGCTTGAAAGTTATGGCAAAAGAGCCTAAAAAACTCCACCAGATTTCATTTTGTGTAGAACTATGGTGCATGCGCAGTGAGCAGATATTTGCTGAGGCGTATGTGGGCCATAGGATTTTTGTGCAGAGTACTGGAGTTTTTTTCTTGACGTTGGCCCCTCGTATCGGTAGAAAGACCCGTTTGACAGGCGTTTTTTTAAGTCTACACCAGTGGCTATCTCGCCGAAATAGACGCGGCTTTACTTCAAATTCATATTTGAAGAGAAGCTGTGCGCCTCTTTTTTTGTGGCAAATCGATAGGTAAGCCACTGTAAGTACAAAATATTTGAAGGAGATTACAATGCAAAGAACTTACCAACCTAGCAAGATCAGAAGACAGCGTAGCCTTGGTTTCCGCGCACGTATGGCAACTGTAGCTGGCCGCGAAATCATTCGTCGTCGCCGCGCTAAGGGTCGTAAAAAATTAGCCGCCTAACTTTTCCATACCGTCATAGACTGGTACGGCGACCTGATTTTCAAGCTTGTTATGCTGCAGGTCGCCGTTTTTTTTCAAAGAATTTTGTGGTTTTTGTGCGAGTTCAAGATCTTTTGCCTGAAAATCAGGTGGAAGCTCATGAAGGTACCGAAAACGATACATCTTTGAAGACAGTTGAAAAGCATGGTGACGAGCAGAAGTCGCATCTTTCTGCCGCTGTAAATCCTCTTCCTTGCACTGACTCTGCTGAAATAACATTGTTAGATGATGTAGAGCATACGTGTGTAATGGAGCAGGACTTTTCTAGTTGGCGACTTGGACTTGCTGTAACTAAAAAAACAGGCTGTGCTGTGCAGCGCAATCGAGTGAAGCGTGTTTTGCGCGAATTTTACCGATTACACCAGCATGAATTGCCTGATAATGTGGACATTGTTGTGGTCCCCAAGCGGCATTTACGCCCACGGCGCGTCTGCTTACACTATGTCACACAGGAACTTTTGCCACTTTTTGTGGATATCCGTCAGTTCGCGACGCGAAAG
Organism: Pseudomonadota bacterium; assembly: GCA_044433065.1. Taxonomy (GTDB): domain Bacteria; phylum Desulfobacterota; class Desulfovibrionia; order Desulfovibrionales; family Desulfovibrionaceae; genus Nitratidesulfovibrio. The sequence goes on along the minus strand of JAWXUA010000041.1, from coordinate 9,393 downwards.
CTCACAAAGTAAGGCTATCATAGGGAATGCGTATTCCCTAAGAGCCTAAAAAAGAGCTTCGAACTAAAGACTACGAAACATACTATCGGGAAAACAAGACTATGAAAGTCTTTTTTCGCAAATTGGTAATCGTCCCCATCCGCTTTTACCAGTATTGCATTTCTCCCCTTCTTCCGTCTGTTTGTCGGTATGTGCCGTCGTGTTCTGCCTACACTGCCGAAGCCGTCATGCGGCATGGCGTATTGCGTGGCCTTTGGCTTGGTGCAATGCGCATCCTTCGCTGCCATCCTTGGTGTGAAGGCGGCTTTGATCCCGTGCCACCCTTACCGCCCCAACGCAAACAACGCGTAGAGGAGCATGAGAACCCCCATGGAAACTAAACGCACCTTAATCGCTGTCGTTTTAAGCCTTATCGTCCTCGTGGGCTGGGGCTATTTCTCTGAATACATGGGCTGGACGCAAAAACCAGCTCCAGTTGTTGAGACGGTAGCACCACAACAAGCTGCTACGCCAGCCATGGCGCCCACGGATCCCACCATCTTGGCAACGCCTGTTTTCCAAAATGCTGAAGGCCGTGAAATCACCGTTGATACGCCATTCTATAAGGCTGTATTCCACACCGGTGGTGGCGTTTTGCAACAATTCTTGCTCAAAAACTACACCGTTGGCATCGAAAAAGATTCTCCGCTTGTTGACATGGTGGACCCTGCAACCAAACGTCTTGCCCCTCTTGGTCTCTTGGTCAATGGCCAGCCAAGTTGGAGCACCGGTGCATGGAGCTTTGACGGCAACGACTTGAACCTTGCAGCTGGTCAAACTGGTGTCCTGCGTTTCCAAGGTATCGTTGATGGCCTCCGTGTCATTCGTGAACTGCACTTTGATGCAAACACCTACCTCATCACCGAAAAGCTTCTTGTGGCCTCTGCTGACGATGCAACGCGCACCGCACGTATTGGCTTCACCTTGGGTGCAACGTCCTTGACTGGCGGCGAAAGCCAGTACAACCAGACACGCATCGCTTGGTTCTCTGAAGAAGGTCTTGACGAAGAAACCAGCACCGACACCCTTGCAAGCACTGGTGTGCAGTTCAACGGCACTGTGGACTGGGCTGGTATCATGAGTAACTATTTCCTTTCCGCCATTGTTCCTACCAAAGAGCAAATGGTTGTGAAGGGTAGATTGCAAGACGGCGTATACCGTGTTGCTGTGGAAGAGGAAAGCAAGGTCATTAATCCAGGCATCACCGAAATGATTGGCTGTGATTACTGGCTCGGACCAAAAGAAAGCGAACTCTTGAACGTTGCGCCAAACAACCTCGCAGTCTCCTTGGACTACGGCTGGTTTAGCTTCATCGCACGCCCATTGATCGTAGCCTTGGAATTCTTCCACAGCTACGTTGGTAACTACGGTGTGGCCATCATTATTTTGACCATCATCATCAAGTTGCTCTTCTGGCCTCTTTCCCAAAAGAGCTACAAGTCCATGGAGCAAATGAAAAAGCTCCAACCTTTGATGGCCAAAGTACGTGAAAAGTATGCTGATGACCGCGAAAAGATGAACGCAGAAATCATGGCTTTGTACAAGACCTATAAGGTAAACCCAGCTGGCGGTTGTCTGCCAATGCTGGTGCAAATCCCTGTATTCTTTGGCTTGTACCAAGCACTTCTGCACTCCATCCAATTGCGTCATGCCTCGTTCATCGAGTACTTGCCGTTCACGGATATGGTATGGCTTGCTGACTTGTCCGCAAAAGACCCATACTACATTACACCTCTCGTCATGGGCGCAAGCATGTTCTTGCAACAACGTCTTGCACCACCAGCTGGCGATCCAACACAAGCGAAAGTTATGATGTTCATGCCTGTCATCTTCACTTTCATGTTCCTTGGTTTCCCATCTGGCCTTGTTATCTACTGGCTGTGCAACAACGTCCTCTCCATTGGTCAACAATGGATGACATTGCGCAAGGTTAAGTAGTCCTTTGTATATACGGTAGCCCCTTGCCGCTTGGTGAGGGGCTACCATAGTACTACTGCTTTTTTCACCACAAGCGTATGGAGTGTGCGCCTTGTGGTGTGCTTGTTTTTCCTTGCTTTTTGTGTGGGATGTATGCCCATGGCAGGAATATGGGCAAGCAGTATGAATTGTCCTCGTCATGGCATTTTGTTGAGGTGGCCACATGCCACATGCCATGACGCTATGAAAGATTCAGTCACACGCTTGCGGCTACCATGCTGCGTATGATGACTGAACAGCCCTTTTGTGTTGGCGTTTCGCTTGAAACGCACAAGCGAGCGAAGCTTGTAACGGTTTTTTATGATGCTCTCCATACGTATGGATAGAGCTTAGAAACCTATGCTTGCAATGAGATCGTCAAAGTTTTTATGTATGTCTCCTGAACTCAGGAATGCTTTGACAGGTCATACCAGCACAATGCGGCACAATGCGTAAATGCTTATCTTTAATGGGGTAAACGCATGGACGGGTATAAAGATTTTCAGGGTAAAACTCTGGACGATGCCATCCGCGAGGCCACAGCGTACTTTGATGTAGCGCGTGAAAAACTCGAAATCGATATTGTTCAAGATGCCAAATCTGGCGTTTTTGGTTTGATTGGTGCGCGTAAGGCAAAAGTTCGTGCGCGCCGTGTACAGCTTAAAAATACGGTTGATGAGTTGGTTGGCCGTAATCGCGATTTACGAGCCTCCTTCCGTGAAACTGATGAGAGCTCATCTGCATCCTATGAAGCAGATTTTACTACTGAGTCGAGCAGTGCACAGCGCGATGTTCGCCGTGACGACAGTCGCCTTAATGCTCGTAACGATGCCCGTAATGATGAAAATCAAGACGCAAATCGCCAAGAAGACAGCCGCGAACGTTCCACACGACGTGGCCGCAACGATAAGCAAAACCGTGTAGACCGTAGCGAAGCTGGCCAATTTGATGATGGCGGAGCACGTAGCGGTGAACAAGACCGCGAAGAACGCCGCTCGAATACGAGTCGCCGTCCGCGTAATGAACGCAATGACCGCAATCAGTCTGAGCGTTCTGAACGCTCGGAGCGTGGTACCAGCGAACGAGCTCAAGGTGAACGTTCTGAAAGAAATCAAGATCGTTCGCGCCGCAATCGTTCTGAGCGTAATCCAGATCGTCCAAATCAAGATCGTCCAAATCAAGATCGTCAAGATCGTCCAAATCAGGACCGTCAGGATCGCCCAAATCAAGACCGCAACCAATCACGTCAAAATATTGCTGAGTCCGAAGGCAACTATGAGCCTATGGACGACGAAAACGGCATGCTCACCGAAGCAGAAGCTCGTGAACGTAGCTCACGTCGCCGTCGCCGTGGTCGTGGCCGTAGCCGTTCGCGCACTGACGCCAATGGCATGGAGTCCAACCTCGATAGCCCAAACACCGCGGATATCTCCAATACCGCTGATGGGCAGGACATGATGGACTACGCTGATGGTGACATGTCTCCTGAAATGGGCCCAGAAATGAGCACAACCATTGATGCACCACAGTATGCCGACAGCCGCTCAGAAGCCCGTCGCGACCCTGAAAACCGTCGTAATGCTGATGACCGTCAGGGTCAAGACAGCCGCCGTCGCCGTGATGATGGCCGCCGCTCAAGCGACCGCAATGGTGATTCACGCCGCAATGGTGATTCACGCCGCAGTGCTGACAGCCGTCGAAACGATAGCCGCCGTGATAACGACAATCGTCGTGATTTCGAAGGCCGTCGTTCACCAGATAGAGATGCCAGAACTGAACGCTCCGAGCGCACAGAAAGAGGCGACAACCGCCGTTCTTCCTACGAACGCAGCGATCGCCCATACCGCAATGCAGACCGCCCAGCGTCCCGTGAATTCGACAACAACGCTGAATACACTCAAGACGATACCCAGTTCATGGATGACCAAACCTACGAGCGCCCAGAGGGTTTGCCAGATATTCCATTGGAGTCTTTGGATCAAGACCTTGTGCGCAGTGTAGCCCTTGAAGTCACCGAACGCCTTGTCACGCCAATCATAGGCCCAGCGGCACTCACCGTTGAAGCCACTGATGGCCGCGTTAAAGTTGGCATCGATTGTGGCGAAAATTCCGGCCTGCTCATTGGGCGCGAAGGACAAACCTTGGCCTCCATTCAGTACCTCGCTTCGCGCATCATCGCACGTAAGCTCGGTGCCGCCGTTCGTGTTCAACTCGACACTGGTGATTACCGTGAGCGTCAGGATGAAAAGCTCCGCGAACTCGCACTCAGCTTTGCCGAGCGTGTGCGTGCCACCGGTCGCCCACAATCTACCCGTCCACTCAGCTCCTACCATCGCCGCGTTGTCCACCTCGTCCTCCAAGACGATGAGGAAATCGTAACGCGAAGCAAGGGCGAAGGACCGCTCAAGCGCGTCATCATCCTGCGTCGCCGCAAGAACAGCGCTGATTAACGTTACTTAAGGGGGCCTTCTGGTCCCCTTTTTTTATGTGGGGGGAAGGGAAAACCCCTTTTTGAAAAAAGGGGTTTTCCCTTCCCCTCACACCCCCCATCCCTTTCCCAAAAACTTTTATTAGTGGATGTAGCTTTTTCCTTATCTTATATTCACGGCCACATGGAAGTTAGGAATTCTGGGATTTACATTTCTTAGAAGCGCAAAAAAACAACATGCGAAGCCATACGTATTAAGCTCAACGAAAATACATAACGGCCACGCGAATGTTGTTATCTACCCTTCCCCCAGAAATACTCATCCAAGGAATAAAAATATGGCAATATTTGATAATGATGATACGATTACGGCCATTGCGACGCCTATGGGCCAAGGTGGCATTGGCATTATACGGGTTAGCGGCCCGCAAAGTTTGACGATTTTGCAGGAAATTTTTAAGGCATCGTCGGAGAAATTTGTTGGCTTTAGGCCTTGGACTTTGCACCACGGGACTATTGTTGATGGTGATGAGGCTTTGGACGATGTGCTGGCGGTGTTTATGCCGGGGCCAAAGACATTTACGGGCGAAGATGTGGCGGAAGTACACTGCCATGGCGGTAGCGGTGTCATGTCTGCGGTTTTGGAAACGATTATGGCGCGTGGGGCAAGACTTGCGGAGCGAGGCGAATTTACGCGCCGCGCTTTTTTGAACGGTCGCATGGACTTGACCCAAGCTGAAGCTGTGGCAGAAATGATTGCCGCCCCAAGCCGTGAAGGCTTACGCCTTGCTAAGGCCAAATTGGAAGGCATGCTTGGCGAAAGAGTTTTGGAATTGCGTGGGCGACTTGACACTGCTCGAGTACAATTGAGCCTTGCTGTGGACTTTCCTGATGAAGAGGTGGAATGCCTTGCACCTGACGAATTTCTTGAATTGATTAGGTATGTTAAAGATGGCATCGGGACCTTGGCTACGAGCTATGATCGCACTCGCTGTTGGCAAGATGGAGCCATGGTTGTTCTGGCAGGTCAAGTCAATGCTGGTAAATCGAGCTTGATGAATGCATTGCTTGGACGGAAACGGGCCATTGTTACAGACCAAGCAGGCACCACACGCGATTTCATTGAAGAGCCCCTTAATCTGAACGGCTTGGCCATCCGCCTTGTGGACACGGCTGGCCTTCGAGAAACGGGCGACATTGTGGAGCAAGAAGGCGTGCGCATGAGCCGCGACCTTGTGGGGCAGGCTGATCTTGTGGTCTTGGTGGTGGATAGTGCGACTGTTGTGGAGCACAAGGGCTTGCCCCATGCCGAGCAAGAGCTTATCCGCCATGCTCAAGAGCAAGGGAATGGCCATGTGCTTATTGCTTGCAATAAGGCGGATAGCGTAGAAAATGCAGTGGGCGATTTGACCATGCCAACGGCTTTTGATGGCACACCATGTGTGGCTGTGTCAGCCAAAAGTGGCTATCAAATGGATATCTTAGCCACGGCAATTCGACAAGAAATTTTATCCATTGCAGGAGCTACGGAGCCTGAGGCTGGCGAGCTTGCACCGAATTTGCGCCAAGCTGAAGCATTGCGCCGTGCTATGTCTGAGTTAGAACTTCTGGATGCAGATATTGTGGCAGGTATTCCTTATGACTTGTGTGGTGTACGCCTTGAGCTCGCATGTTCCGCCTTGGCAGATGTGACAGGTGAAAGCACACCCGATGCCATTTTGAATAGCATTTTTAGCTCATTCTGCATTGGTAAGTAAATGACTGAAATTGATACCATAAAGATTACGGCATGCCGCGGCTTCGAAGCTGGGCGTTGTCGCTTTGGCATGCCTCTTGGCGAGAAACATGGGCTGAACGGACGCTCCATTGTAGAGGCTGTCCGTGCAGAACTTGCAGCCACACAATGGGATGCATTCATTCGCGACAAAGTGAAGGGAGCTTTGCGCCATCACCACAGCTTTAACGTGGCTTTGTCCGCATGCCCTAATGGTTGCTCGCGCCCTCATGTAGCTGACATTGGCCTCATACGCGCGGTCCTGCCAAGCATCCCTAGTGAAGCCTGTAATGCTTGCGGTCTGTGCATTAATCAATGTCCTGACAAGGCTTTACACGCAGCAACCATCGAAGAAAGCCAAACCCTCAACATCAAAAAAGGCGCACCTCTTTTGGACCTTTCGCAATGCATGGCCTGTGGCCTTTGCGTGCGACGTTGCCCTGAGCGTGCCCTTGGCCGCATGGATTGCAGTGCTGCCTGTGACCACGCCCCTCAAGCTGATGGCTGGCGCATTGTGCTTGGCGGTTGCCTAGGTCGCCACCCACGTCTTGCAACGCCGCTTGCCGGTATTCATGACAGTGCATCAGCCTGTGCTGTGGCCAAGGCTGGGCTTCAATGGTATATGCAAAAATATAGTGCAGGTCTGCGTTTTGCACGCCTTGTGGAAGCAGATGCCCAACACGGAGCTTTTCTGCTCACAGTAAATCGCCATATTGGGACTGAATAGGTCTTTACGGACGGCATCCTTTTCATGTATGAAAATCGCCGCATCTGATTTTTTTAGCAAAAGTATGTGTACCTATGAATAGTTCGCTTGACCAATATAAACGCAAGATTTCTAAAGAAGAAATCAATGCCCTACCCCTTCGGCGTTATGAAGGCAAAATCCATCTTGTCCGTACTCACGATGAGCTGGAGAATGCCATGGATGTTTTGCGTCAAAGCAAAGTCCTTGGCTTTGACACGGAAACACGCCCAACTTTCCGTAAAGGCCGTGTGAACTTACCATCACTGGTCCAGTTGGCATGTCCACAAGCTGTGTATCTTATTCAGCTTTCATGGTTGCCGCTGGATGGCCACTTGGCAGATTTACTCTCTGACCCAAGCATCATCAAAACAGGTGTTGCCGTGCGCGATGATATTCGTGACTTACGCAAGCTCTATGATTTTAAGGATGGTGGCGTGGTTGACCTTGGTGAAGAGGCCAAAATCTTTCAACTTGAAACCCATGGTTTACGCAATCTTGCGGCGAACTTTTTGTCGTTCCGCATATCCAAAAATGCCCAGTGCACCAACTGGGCAAACCTTGAGCTTGGACCACAACAAGTCGCCTATGCCGCCACGGATGCATGGGTCAGCCGCGAAATCCATTTGCGCATGGATGAGCTTGGCCTTGTACGCCATAGTTCATAAAATTATTGTACATAGTTTTTTTATGCCCGTGTCGATTTTGACATGGGTTTTTTTATGTCTAAGCCCCTTGTATTCACTATTTGTAAATCGTAACATATTTGTAACGCTCACAGCACGAGCCTGTCACCAGTTTTGGTGCACCTAATTCATGCGAAATCCAAGGGGCTACCTTTAAAGGTGACCCATGGAGCGACTCAAGGAGTATTTATGTCGAATGAAGGCATCCTCATTGTCGAGGACGACGCAGACATTCTGCAACTTTTGCGCTTTACGTTAGAATCCTCTGGTTTTGAGGTTATCTCTGCGGTGACGGGCATTGCCGGTCTTGAAGCAGCAAAAAAGCATCAACCGTCTTTGGTTTTATTGGACCTCATGCTTCCGGGCATGGGCGGTCTTGATGTGTGCCGCGAGTTGAAGCGTATGCCAGAAACGGTATCCATTCCTGTTATTATGCTCACAGCACGTGGTGAAGAAATTGATCGCATTGTGGGCCTTGAACTTGGTGCTGATGACTACGTAACAAAGCCTTTCAGCCCACGTGAACTGGTCTTGCGCATCCGTGCTGTTTTGAAGCGAGCCGCTGGTAAACTTGAGCAAGCAGGAAGTGGACCGCTTACTGTGGATGGTCTTTTACTAGATGAAGAAGCTCACCGTGTAGAGCTTGATGGCCAAGAGATTATGCTCACCGCCACAGAGTTCCGCTTACTCAATGAGCTTGCCCGTAACCGTGGCCGAGTTCGCACACGCGACCAGCTCCTTAATACGGTTTGGGGATATGAGTTTGAAGGTTATGCGCGCACTGTGGACACACATATGCGCCGCTTACGTCAAAAAATAGGAAGCTTCGCTGACAGAATTGAAACTATTCGCGGCGTTGGTTATCGGTTTAAGGAGTAAACATGACAGGCGTGACAGGATCGATGGACTCGACAGGGCCAGCCATTAAAATGGCAGCGAAGCAAGTTCAATTTTATTACGGTGATTTTAAAGCCTTACATGATATTGATATTGAATTCGGTAGCAATCAAGCCACTGCATTGATTGGCCCATCAGGTTGCGGTAAAAGCACGTTTTTACGTTGCCTCAACCGCATGAATGATCTCATTCCTATTTCTCGCGTTGAAGGCAGCCTCACCCTTGACGGTTCTGATATTTACGCGCCAAGTGTTGACGTTGTAGAGCTTCGCCGCCGCGTGGGCATGGTATTCCAAAAGCCAAATCCTTTCCCAAAAAGTATTTTTGAAAATGTTGCCTATGGTCTGCGCGTTAACGGCGTTAGCGATCGTGAATATATCGCTGAAAAAGTTGAAACGAGCCTGCGCCACGCAGCCCTCTGGGACGAAGTGAAAGACCGTATCCATCAGTCAGCTCTTGGCCTCTCTGGTGGTCAGCAGCAGCGCATGTGCATCGCGCGTGCCCTCGCCGTTGAGCCAGAAGTCCTGCTCATGGACGAGCCAGCATCAGCCCTCGACCCTATCGCCACCCAAAAAATTGAAGAGCTTATCCATATCCTGAAAAAAGAATACACCATCATCATCGTAACGCACAGCATGCAGCAAGCAGCACGCGTTTCCGACGTGACCGCATTCTTCTACATGGGCAAGCTCATCGAAACGGGCGCAACCGATATGATGTTCACACGCCCCCGCAACAAACAAACAGAAGACTATATTACCGGCCGCTTCGGCTAGGCTTAGTTTTTTATAACTAATCTGGGGGAAGGAGAAAACTTTTGGAAAAGTTTTCTCCTTCCACCAGACCCCCATCCTCTTTCAAAACATTT
>JAWXUA010000040.1:0-18773 GCA_044433065.1 Pseudomonadota bacterium | reverse complement strand
AACCTTTTCAAAGGTTTCTCCCTCCCCCAGCATAAAAAAAGGAGAAAATATGAAAATTGATAAAGTTGTTATTCCTGTTGCTGGTTGGGGTACGCGTTCGCTTCCTGCTACAAAGAATATTCCCAAGGAAATGCTTCCTATTTATAAGAAGCCTGTGGTGCAATATGTTGTGGAAGAAGCCCAACGTTCTGGTATTGAAGATGTTGTTTTTATTACCAATAGAGATAAAGTTGTTATCGAAGACCACTTTGACCACAACTTGCAGTTGGAAGGCATCTTAGAACGTGCTGGCAAGATGGATAAGCTTCAAGAGATCAAAGATGTTGCTGAAATGGTGAACATTGTCAGCATCCGTCAAAAACAGCAATTGGGCCTTGGCCACGCTGTTCTTTGCGCTCGTGATGCTGTGGGCGACAATCCCTTTGCTGTCATGGTTGGCGATGACTTGATGTTCGGCATGACCCCTGGTATCCGCCAGCTCATCAATGTGGCGAGCGCTGAAGGCTTGCCTGTCATCGGTGTCATGGAAGTGCCTGCGGATAAAGTGAACCGCTATGGCATTATTGATGGCGAAGAGTTTGCACCGGGTGTGTATAAAGTGTCACGCCTTGTGGAAAAGCCTGCCATTGGTGAAGCTCCATCACGCCTTGCTATTGTGGGTCGCTATATTTTGACTCCTGATATTTTTGATGCTTTGGAACACCAAGCCCCAGGGTATGGCGGCGAAATCCAATTGACCGACGCTCTGCAAACCCTTGCAGATGGCAAGGGCCTTCTTGCTGTACGTATGCGTGGCATGCGTTTTGACGCTGGTGACTGGGCTGAATACTTGACCGCTAATATCTATTTTGCCCTGCAAGATGATGATTTGCGTGACACCTTGGTCGAGCATCTGCGTCCTCTTTTGCCTCAGAATTTTTAAGTACTACGCTTTTGTGTCATGAGAGTATAGAAGAGAGCTTGCTTGGGCAGGCTCTCTTTTTTTGGACTTTCGTCCATTGTTTTGTTATAAGAACTTTATGAACACTATGCCTGAATTTGTCGCCCAAGTGGCCCTCATGAGTCCCCACTTTGCTACGCTATCATACAGCGTGCCGCTTTGGTTAACCTCGGCTGGGTTAACCTCGGCTGGCGTTGCGCCCTGTGCACAGGTGGGGCAAGAATGTCTTGTGCAAGAAGGCATGCGCGTTGTGGTGCCTCTTGGCAATGGGGCCTTGCGTCTCGGCATGGTGCTCAACGTTGTGCCTAGAGCTGGGGCCGTACCAGATGGCGTTAAGCTACGCCCGCTCTTGTGGTCGCTTGACCGTGTTCCGCTTCTTGATGCTGCATATTTGTGCATGGTTAAAGAGCTTGCAGTGCGCCAAGCCTGCACTGCGGGCCAAATTTTGGGAACAGCTTTGCCCCAAGGTCTGCGCACGACCCAAGTACGCTTGCGAGTTTTTGATAGTGGCCAACGAAATACCATCAAGCCACGTGAACTCGCCAAATACGATGACGCGACTATGCATCATCTGGCGGCACTTTGGCGTTCTGGGCATGTGGATGTTTTGTCTGGCAGTGACGATGCCGCAGCTTCTGAGCGTTGTTCCCTTGCTGTGGATCCACCATGGCCTGTGCGTCCGTCAGCTTCACGCCAACTTGCCATTTTAGAACATCTCTATGAGCATGGCACGGTGGACCGTAGGGCTTTGACTCGTGCCCTTGGTCCCGAAAGTGCCGCGGCTTTGGCGACACTGGTTAAGCATGGGCATGTGCGCTTACTTTCACCCCACGATGATGAATATAGTAGCCAAAGCGGTGGGCCAGCCGGTGAACCAGCCATTGAACCAGACGCAGTGACCCTCACCGCCGAACAGCTCTTGCCGCCACCAGAAGCCCGCGTCACCTTAACAGCAGCCCAACAAGCTGCCGTTGATGATTTTGTTGCAGCTATGGCTGACACAAAGGCGCAAAGTCGCTTGCTCTACGGTATTACAGGCAGCGGTAAGACCGCGGTATACTTGGAACTTGCAAGAGCTTGCCTTGCTCATGGTCGTTCCGTCATGCTCTTAGCTCCAGAAGTTGCCCTTGCATGCAAGCTTCGGCGCGATATGGCCCATGCCATGCCGAACGTGCCTTGCATGCTTTTTCATGGCTACCAATCTGGTCCCATGCGTGAAAAATTATTTCGTGAACTTGGTGGCCGTCGCGAGCCATGCGTTGTGGTGGGCACGCGTTCAGCACTGTTTTTGCCGCTTCATAATATTGGCGTCATTGTTTTGGATGAAGAGCACGACAGTTCGTTTAAGCAGGATGAGGGCCTCAATTATCAGGCCAAAGACCTCGCGTGGTTTCGCACTGGTCAGGAGCGCGGTGTGCTCATTCTTGGTTCGGCAACGCCAGACCTCAAGACATGGTTTGCTGTGCAACAAGGACACCTTCAGGCTGCGACCTTATCAGAGCGCGTTGGCGGTGGCACCTTGCCTGATGTGGAATTGGTGAACATCAAAAATCTTTCGTCCACAGATGGTCTGCTTGCACCTCAAAGTCTTGCGGCCCTGCGCGAAACCGTGGCTCGCGGTGAGCAAGCTGTAGTTCTGCTGAACCGACGTGGCTATGCGCCGCTCATGTATTGCCTTGATTGTGGTACTGTGGCCCGTTGTCCACATTGCGACATTGGCCTCACGTATCATAAAGGGCGTGAGCGTTTGGTTTGCCATTATTGCGGCTATGCCATTCCGCATCCTACTGTGTGCACCAAATGTAAAGGTCACCATTATCTGCCCATGGGCGAAGGGACCGAGCGTCTTGAAGAAAATATGCTCACCGTTCTGCCTGCTGGTGGCCGCGTTCTGCGACTTGACCGCGACAGCACCCGTAGACAAGGCAGCATGGAAGAAATTCTTGCGGCCTTCGGACGTGAAGAGGCGCAAATTCTTGTGGGTACGCAGATGCTTTCTAAAGGGCACCACTTTCCTAAAGTGACCCTCGCCATTGTGGCTGATGGCGACATGGGCCTTAATTTGCCAGATTACCGTGCGGCTGAGCGGACCTTTCAGCTTCTTGTGCAATCATCAGGGCGAGCAGGGCGCGGCGAGTTGCGTGGTAAAGTACTTATCCAGACACGAGACACAGACCATTATTGCTGGCAATTTATCCGTAACAACGATTACGAAGGGTTTTACGCCCACGAAATAGCCATGCGCGAGCGTCGCCGCTATCCGCCCTTTGTGCGCCTTGCTCTTGTGCGTATGAGCTTTCCCATGGATGCGGCACAAGCGCAAAGTAAAAGTTATACGCAAGAGAAGGGCTTTGCCGCACTCAATGCTTTTGCTAAAGTTTTAAAGGACTTAGCAAGAGAACATGGCGTTTCAGTCCTTGGTCCTGCACCAGCGCCGCTCCCACTTCTTCGTGGGCGAAAGCGTTTTCAGTGTCTGTTAAAAGCGCAGTCATGGCCAGTCATTCGCGCTATTTTTGCTAAGGCTGTGAAGGATTGTAGCGACGTTAATTTGCGTGTGACCTTGGATATTGATCCTGTGAATATGTTGTAATTTTTACGATACATGGGGGAGGGGAGCAGGGGGATGCGTCCCTTGACTATAAATCGAAGATGGATTGCCAGCGTTGCTCTCTGCATCCGTGAGGCTCGAAGACTCGTCTAACGGCTGTGCCTCCGGCATCCTTCGGACAGGTCGTCACTCCGCATACGTGACGCCCGTGATTGGTGTGCAAAGACGGGAGTCTCTGCGGTACGCGTGCTAATCCATTTTGGGTTTACATACGAAGAGTTCACTCTTTCCATAGGCAATGAACGTAGATATGCTTGCCTTCTAGGGAGTTCGTACTCACTTGCAAAGTACCCTATTCTAGGATACTAAAAAGAGTTAGGCAGGCTTACTAGACTTTTGTAATACATTGTTTTTTTCAATATAATAAAGGACGCTATCATGATTAGAGTTGTACGCGAATGTTCGGAATGCCCATTTTGCACAGTAGACATTGTGCCAGCTAAATGCAGCGTTTCCACCCCTAAATTTCGCCCACTTGATGTTACCTTACAGCGACCTACATGGTGCCCATTGCGTCGCGAACAGGTTATTGTGCGCGAAGGTAACTAAGCATTTTTCCATATCACGTACTTTAGATGGCTGAGTTCAGGAGAATTTTGTATTTCCTTGAACTCAGCCGTTTTTTTCATTGATGGCACATTGCTTTTTTCTATTTCCATCTTAGGTATATAGCTACAAGAAAAATATCCCCTCTGGAGGAAAATATATGTCAATTCAGAATACAAAGCTTCATGGCTTTACCCTCATAGAGGAGTGCTCGTTAACAGAACTTTCAAGCCGCGTGCGCATGTGGCGTCATGATGTGACAGGCGCACAGCTTTTGTCATTTTGTAATGACGATGAAAATAAGGTTTTTGGCGTCAGTTTCCGCACGCCGCCCACAGACTCCACCGGTGTGGCACATATTTTGGAACACTCTGTTCTTTGCGGATCTGAACGTTTCCCTGTGAAAGAGCCTTTTGTGGAATTGCTCAAAGGTTCCTTGCAGACCTTTTTGAACGCCTTCACCTATCCAGATAAGACGTGCTATCCTGTGGCCAGCGCCAATACGCAGGACTTTTATAATCTGATGGATGTCTATCTGGATGCGGTCTTTTTCCCACGTATTAGCGAGAATATTTTCCGCCAAGAAGGTTGGCACATTGCCGCTGAAAGTGCTGACGAACCATGGGCCTATAAGGGCGTTGTGTACAACGAGATGAAGGGCGTGTATTCCTCGCCAGATTCCATTTTGTCGGAACAATCCCAACAATCGCTTTTTGAAGGGCATCTTTATGGTCTTGATTCTGGTGGTGCACCAGAGCATATTCTTGAACTGACCTATAAGCAATTTGTGGATTTCCACAAGAGCTACTATCACCCAGCTAACGCACGCTTTTTCTTCTGGGGCGATGATGACGAAGCAGCACGCCTTGAAAAAGTCAATGCCGCTTTGGCAAGCTTTGGACCACTCGAAGTGACGTCGCAAGTGCCGCTTATGGAGCATCGCGACGTGCCTCTGCATGCAGAAGTTCCCTATGCCGCCAGCGAAGATGAAGACCGTGGCATGGTTACCATGAACTGGCTTTTGGGCGAGACAGCAGGTTCCAAGGAAGCCATTGAGCGCAACTTTGCCTTGCAAATGCTCGAGCATATCTTGCTTGGTTTACCAGGTTCACCACTTCGCCGCGCTTTGATTGAGTCTGGCCTTGGCGAAGATGTCACAGGTTGTGGCCTTGAATCTGAATTGCGTCAGATGTATTTTTCTGTAGGCTTGAAGGGTATTGACCCATTTGATGCACCTAAAGTTGAGATGTGCATCATGGAAAGTTTAGCTGCCTTAGCTGAAGAGGGCATTCCTGCTGACGCCATTGACGCAGCTTTTAATAGCGTTGAATTTTCCTTGCGTGAAAATAATACGGGCCGCTTCCCACGTGGTCTTGCGGTCATGCTGCGTAGTTTGAGCACATGGTTGTACGATGGCGATGCTTTGGCCTTGCTCCGCTTCAACGAGCCGCTGAAAGCCATTGCAGCGAATATTAAGGCAACAGCTGAAGCCCCAGCACCTGAGCGTTATTTTGAGAAGATTATCGAAGAGTGCTTCTTGCAAAATCAACACCGCTCCACAGTCTGCCTCTTGCCTGATGCCAAGATTGGTGAACAGCGCGCTGATGCTGAAAAAGCCCGCATTGCTCGCGTACAATCTGTGCTGACAGCAGAGGATAAGGCGGCGGTGGTGGCTTTGGCTGCTGAATTGCAAGCTGAGCAAGAGCTTGAGGACAGCCCAGAAGCCTTGGCCACTATTCCAAGTCTTGGCCTTGAAGATATCCCAAGTGAAAATCGCTCATTGCCCATTGAAATAGATGATAATGGTGCAATACCCATGGTTTGCCATGATGTGGACACGTCGGGTATTGTGTACGCAGAATTACTTTTCAATATGGAAGCTGTGCCAGCAAATCTTTTGCCTTTGGTGCCATTGTATGGCCGTGCCTTATTTGAAATGGGCACCCAAAAGCGCGATTTTGTTGAACTTGGTGTGAACATTGCGGCCAAAACTGGTGGCATTGACGCGGACACCATGTTCTTGACGGACCGTATTGATCGTGAAGCTCAGGTCTATATGGTTGTGGGTGGCAAAGCGACTTTAGATAAGGCCGAGGATTTGGTTGGCATCATGGGCGAAGTTTTGCTCGAGCCCAATTTCACGGACCAAGAGCGTTTCGGCCGCATGGTGCTTGAAGAGAAGGCCCGCATGGAGCAAAGTCTTGTGCCTTCTGGCCATTCCGTTGTGGCGACCCGTCTGCGCGCGCATTACAGCATGGCAGGGTGGCTTGATGAAATGACGGGCGGCGTGAGCTATTTGCTTGCTTTGCGCGAACTTTCTGAGCGTTGTGTCAATGATTGGGACAGCGTTTTGGCTGACTTGCACACTGTGCATGGCCTTATTGTACGCCGCGAAAGTGCCTTGGCCAATGTGACTTTGAAGGCGGACTTGAGCCCAGCTTTTGCGGATCGTTTGCAAGTTCTTGGTGCGAGTTTGCCAAGCATGCCAGCGGCTAAAGTAGATTGGGCTGGGGCAAAGACGGCGTTCCCAGAAGCCGAGGCATTGCTTGTGCCTGCACAGGTGAACTATGTTGGTAAAGCTGCGAATTTATATGATTTTGACTATGAATACCACGGTTCATGCAATGTCATCATGAAGCATTTGCGCATGGCGTATTTGTGGGATCGTGTGCGTGTACAGGGCGGTGCTTATGGTGCTTTTTGTGCCTTTGACCGCATGTCAGGTGTGCTGACGCAGGTTTCGTACCGTGATCCAAATATTAGCCGCACCCTTGATGCCTATGATGGAGCCGCTGCCTATTTGCGTGAGGTGGCCCTTGATGAGCGGCAGATTGCAGGTGCTATTATTGGCGCCATCGGTGAACTTGACACCTATCTTTTGCCAGATGCCAAAGGTCATGCATCCCTTGTACGCCATCTTGCCCATGATGATGAAGCCACACGCCAGCGCATGCGCGAGGAAATTCTCGCAACCAGCGCCGAACATTTCCGCGCTTTTGCTGATGTGCTTGAGAAGGTGGCTAAGAGCGGCAATATCGTTGTGCTTGGTGGTGCGGCCCTTGCGGGCGTGGCCAAAGAGCAGGGCTGGACGGAGCTGAAAGCTTTGTAAGTTATTGTACTGGGCTGTTATGTGGCCATTACATAACGTTTTTCAGGCTTTGTCATCAATTTGACAATTGCAGGTCATGGAAGAGCGTGCTACTATACTAAAAAAATAGTGGTACGCTCTTTTTTTTGTCGTAATTTGATGACATATACTCTTGTACTACGTTCTTGCGTTGTTATTTTTTTTGCCATTATGAGGCGAGTTAACCTTATTTAAGATGGGTGGGTCATGAAAGAACCTCGTGTCGTTTTTCAGGAATATATTACGCGGCAAAAGCTGAAAAAGACACCACAGCGGTTGCTTATTGCAGATGTGTTCTTTCAAAGTCATGGGCATTTGACCACAGAAGACCTGTATGAGCGCGTAAAAGTAGAAGATTCTTCGGTTGGCCAAGCAACAGTATACCGCACCATGAAATTGTTGTGCGATGCCAAGCTTGCTAAGGAAGTGCACTTTGGCGATGGTGTGGCCCGCTATGAGCAACTTTATGGGAGCAAACACCATGACCACCTTATTTGCGAGCGGTGCGGTGCAAATCTTGAAGTCTTGGACGAAGAGATTGAACGCCTGCAAGAAGAGTTGGCCCGTCGCCACGGCTTTAAATTGACCACGCACCGTATGTACCTTTATGGTATTTGTTCACAATGCCGCGCTGAGGATAAATAGCGTAGTTTGTTCACAAGGGTTATGCCTTTAGTGTAAAAACTATCCTTATATATTGATGTAGAGAAAAGGCGGCCATTTTTTGGGATGCTCGATGATGTTTTCAGGAGAGTTCTGGAGATATCTGAAGCCACCCAAAAGGGCTGTCTTTTTTTGCGCGTATTGCTTGCGTCGCTAAGGTTACACAGTCGCCAAGGTTCACTGCCACTAAGACAGACTCGGTCTAACAGCAATATGTAAACCGTACTTTGCACTTAGGTGTAAACTTGACTTTGCAGTGTAAAGCGCACTTTGCATATGTCTTGTGAAAAAAAGCGCGAAACGGCAGTATTTGCGCCCTTTTATTTTTTAAACTGTGTTGGCATGATTATTGTATAGCATTTAGCAACGTAGTGTGACGAGCTCATTAAGAGCATAATCCTAGGAGGAAACATGGCTGAGAACGACAGCAATATTGTAGTAGATGACGGTAAAAACCGCATCTCCGACTTGTGGACCAAGGAAGACTACTGGGCAATTTGGCTCGGCTTCCTCATTCTTATCATCGGTATGTGCCTTTTCATGGCAAACCCATCCCCTGAGTTTGCTCAGAAGGTAGACAAAGCTAATGCTGTTATGCAAGCAGAAGCTGCAAAGTCTCCATTTAAGACCATTGAATACTACGACGCTCAAGATTCTAAGGCTTCTTTGAAGGCTATGAATTCCCCAATTGGTAAGACCGTTAAGTACTTCATGGGCAAGCCTGGCGGTTGGACCGACAACCCACTGAACTCCTTCATGCGCACCCAAGCAGAAGCTGATGCTATCAACGCAGCTGCTAAGCCTGCTTACGACAAGGCAAAAGAAGCTAACGCTATTGCCTTTGCTGAAGCAAAAATTGCTCAAACCGCTGCAGCTGCAGCTGGTTACGCAAGCGCTGACCTTAATGCTATTGCAGAAAAGGAAATCGGCGAATGGCGTGCAACCCAAAAGAAGGAAAGCTCTGCAAAGGGTAAGGCTTCTGCTAAGCCTTTCAACATCTTTGTGACCTTGCCATTCCTCATTGCAGCCATGGGCGTTCTTTTCTCCATTGGCGCAAAGTTCATGGGCCTCAATGTTCCTAAGTTCTTCATCGGCTTCGTTGGCGTAGCTGTTGTCTCCGTTCTTGCTATGATGATGGGCTCTCAGTCCACCATGAAGTACTGGGGCCTTGGCACTGAACCTTGGGCAATTATCCTTGGTATGCTTATCGCAAATACCGTTGGTACGCCTAAGTTCATGAAAGAAGGTCTTCAGGTTGAATACTACATCAAGACGGGTCTTGTACTCCTTGGTGCTGAAGTTCTCTTCAACAAGATCATCGCTATCGGTATCCCTGGTATCTTCGTAGCGTGGGTTGTAACGCCTATCGTTCTCATCACCACCTTCATCTTCGGTCAAAAGATCTTGAAGATGCCTTCCAAGACCTTGAACATCACCATTTCTGCTGACATGTCCGTTTGCGGTACCTCTGCTGCTATCGCTGCTGCTGCCGCTTGTCGTGCAAAGAAAGAAGAACTCACCCTTGCTGTTGGTCTTTCCCTCGTCTTCACCGCTGTTATGATGATTGTTATGCCTGCTGTTATTAAAGCAGTTGGCATGCCTGAAGTTCTTGGCGGCGCATGGATGGGTGGTACCATCGACTCCACTGGTGCTGTTGCTGCTGCTGGCGCATTCCTTGGCCAAAAGGCTATGTATGTTGCTGCTACCATTAAGATGATTCAGAACGTTCTCATCGGTGTGTCTGCATTCGGTATCGCTGTATACTGGTGTGCTCGCGTTGAAAACACTTCTGGCAAGTCTGTTGGTTGGATCGAAATCTGGAACCGTTTCCCTAAGTTCGTTATCGGCTTCTTGACCGCTTCCGTGATTTTCTCCCTCATCGCTGGTAGCCTCGGCTCCGACATGACTGGTATCCTCATCAACAACGGCGTAATCAAGGGCTTCAGCGGCGGCTTCCGTGGCTGGTTCTTCTGCCTCGCATTCACCGCTATTGGTCTTGCTACCAACTTCCGTGAGCTTGCTCACTACTTCAAGGGCGGCAAGCCTCTCATCTTGTACGCATGTGGTCAGAGCTTCAACTTGGCTCTTACCTTGACCATGGCATACATCATGTTCTACCTCGTCTTCCCTGAAATCACAGCGAAGATCTAGTCTGAACACTTTAAGGGGCGGGGTTTTCGGACCTCGCCCTTTTTGCCTTCTGGAGGCTTCTCATGAGTAAAAAAGCAAGTTTGCCACTCCGCCTCGTGCGTTTTGCCTGCGGTGCTGGTGCATTGTGGTTGTTCATCTGGGTTATTAGTCCTATGATTGTACGTAATTCGGACGCTGTGGCTCACTATGGTGCCATGCAAGATATTTACGGTATTCACAGCGGCGCTCTTTATTATAATGATGTTGACGCAGCGCAAGAAGCTGAGTTCAATTCACGCAATAGCTTCCGCTTTATGCCAAAAGGCCCAGAGGGCGCGGCACAGTAAGGACTCTTTTACAGACTCGCGCTTGTTTGCCCGATGTTTTTTGCATACTGAATGATATTTTGTACGTTTGATATTTTTTGCTTTACGATATGGAAAATTCATGATTTGACGAGGTGATGCCGCGTCTTTTTGCCACCCTCAGCTTTGCTCTCGTGGCAAAAGACGGGACTCACCTTTTTTTGATTTTATTAAGACTGTTAACAGTACACGCAAGAAGTTTTTTAGTGTACCGCTTTTTGCCTTAAAGCCGCATCGCCTCTCCACATGTGGCCGTGAATTTCTATAAAAGGCTCCCCACTCCATCCACAAATAAAAAGTTTGGAAGAGGGAGGGGGTCTGGGGGGGGGGAGAAACCTTTTCACAGGTTTCTCCCTCCCCCAGTTAAAAAAAATAAAATAAAAATTAAAAAATAAAAACCACACAGGAACACATGAAATTTTTCGGCAAGCACCTATCTTTACAGAGAAAGTTTTTCCTTAGCCTATCTTTGGCTACGGCGGTGCTGTGCATCTTTTTTTCTGCCATTTTTTATGTGCATATGACCAGCGTTGTGGAAGAGCAAGTCCGTGAAAAGGCAGAACTTGCCCTTGTTCAGGCGGACGCTGTGCAAGATTATGTGCGTTCGGTTTTGCGGCCTCGCATGTTTGAACGTCATCCCAATGATTTTATCATTGAGGCCATGTCATCATCCTATATATCGCGTAGTATTATGGATCGGGTCGGCGAGCTTGCCGTTGGGCTTATCTATCGCCGCGTGGCCATTGGCGCGCGTAGTGAGGACTCCGAAGCCAACGACGTGGAAAAAATGCTGATTGAGCGTTTCCGATCCAATGAAAGTCTTAAAAAATGGTCTGGCACCTTGCGCATACATAATATGGATTATTATGTCATTGGTCGCCCTGTACGTTTTGCTCAGTCGTGCATGCAATGCCATGGTTCCATAGATGACGCACCTGTGGAACTTGTACGTATGTATGGCAATAATGGCTTTGGACACACGTTGAATAGTCTCGATGGCCTAGATTTTATAGCCTTTCCTGCTGGTGCTACAGAGGCACAGCTTAAGGGCGTCATTCTATCCTATTTTATTCTTTTTGCCTTATGCGCGTTGTTTTTCTTTACGGCAGCATTGGTTTCTTTCCGTATTTTGGTGGTGCGCCGTTTATATGCTTTGGCTACATCGTTCCGCCGTACCTTGGATGACGGGGAACACACAGATATTTTTGATCGATTGAATGAAAAAGACGAAGTGGAAGAAGTGGTCGAGTGCTTTGAACAAGTGGCTAATCACCTTGTGGACGCGCGCTTGCAGTTGCAATCGTACACCGATAATCTAAAGACCATGGTGCATGCCCGAACTGCTGAATTGTCCAACGAAGCTCGCGAGCGGCAAGCAGACGTGGCCCTTTTTGTTCGTCTTTTTGAGGACATGCGCGGCACGCGAACCAACGAGCAATTGTGGCGTACCGTTTTACCACGTATTTGTCGTCGTTTTGGCGCGCAATGCATTGTGTATGTTTGCACCTTTGGTACACGCCGTCACTATATCTGGCCTGAGGGCGAAATAATGCCTGATTTGCCAGACCCATTGACGCCATTTATTGTGGAAAGCCGCGTGCAAGTGCAGGGCCGCACCATCTTTATTCCTGTGGAAGCGCAACATGGGGCCACTGAAGGCTTGCTTTGCTTGGTGTGGAAGGACGAACAATCTGCCGTCAAGCAAAACCTCGATGTCCTTGGGGCACTTGGCCGTCAGTTAGGCACTGTTGCAGAAAATATTATGGCCCTTGATCGCGTTATGCGACAGATGGACCTCTTGCAAGCTGTTTTTGATGGCGTTGGTGACCCACTGGTTCTTTTTGATGATGCTGGCCAATTGGTCATTGCCAATGATGGTGCGCGTCGTCTTGCTCAGGAACTCTATGAGCATAAGATGGCGGGGCTTTCGAGCGTTCAAAATGATGCAGATAGCCCTGAACTTGACCATGCAAACGGTGAACAGGCAACAAAGGCTATAGATAGTGCCAATACCGCGGGCAACTTGATTTCGCTCTTGCTTGGTGATGAAACGATGGATGTATGCAGGCAAGTTCTGCAAGGCGAGACCGCGTCGCGCACGGTTATGCATAGCCATGGACGTTCGTTCCTTGTGCACTTGTATCCTGTGCCAGCTGTGGATAATCGACCTGGACGTCTTGCGGCTTATGTGCGTGAAACCACAGCAGAACGTCAGTTGTTAGCACGCATGAGCCAAAGTGAACGTCTTGCTAGCGTGGGTAAATTGTCTGCTGGTCTTGCTCATGAAATCAATAATCCGTTGGGTGTCATTCTTTGTTATGCGGAGCTTTTACGGCAAGGCGCAACGGATGACCAGATTGCGGACCTCGATATTATTGTGCGCCATACACGCCAAGCCCAACGTGTTTTGCGTGATCTTTTGAATTTTGCACGCCCTAAATCGTATGCAGGATTACCACTTCATGCAGAGGATTGCGTGCGCCGTGTTGTGGAAGTGTTCCGTCCTCAGGCTGCTAGAAAGGCTGCACATATATACTTTCATACGCAAGGGATTTTGCCCACTGTGGGTATTGGTGAGCAGGCACTTGAGCAAATCATGACCAATTTGATTTTGAATGCTTTGGATGCTTTGCCCTGTGATAGCAGTCAAGGAAGCTCGTGCATTGTTGTACGGATGCGGCCTATTAGTGCCGAAGATGCGCCGGCTATGTGTCATGCAAGCCCCACGCAATCGAGCCTGAGCCACGCCAATAAACCAAGCTGCGGCATTTGCATTACGGTGGCGGACAATGGCTGTGGCCTTGATAGTGAAGCACGCCAACGGGCTTTTGACCCATTTTATACGACGAAAGATACGGGTACAGGGCTTGGCCTTGCTGTGGTTTATGGTGCTGTCACCGATGTAGGTGGTATCATTGAGCTTGAAAGTCCGTGCGATGTGGCTTCTACATGGCAGGCAAGTGAAGATGAAGCCCATGCACAGCATGGGGCTATGGAGACAAGCTCCAAACTTGGTGGGGATTTTGTGTCCTCGCCATGCGGCACTTGCTTCACGATTTTCCTGCCCCATGTGGTGGAAAAAAGCACGGTGAATGTTTATGTTTCCGATGATTTAGAAAAAGAGGTGGAGCATGAGCAATAGACAACGTGTGCTGCTTGTGGACGATGAGCAAGATTTTGCGCGTGGCCTTGCACGCCTTGTGAAACGACTTTTTCCTAAGGTGCATGTGGACGCTGTTTTTTCAGCTCAAGAAGCCTTGGAGTATTTGCAGTCCAATCATGTGGAAGTCATGATGACGGACTTACGCATGCCCCATATGGGTGGCATGGAGCTCATGCCCAAGGTGCACGAAATTGACCCAGATGTGAGCATTGTGGTTTTGACGGCTCACGGGACCATCGAAACAGCTGTGGAAGCCTTGCAAGCTGGGGCCTACGATTTTGTGACCAAGCCTGTGGAGCCAGCGCAACTCAAGCGCGTTCTGCAAAAGGGCCTTGAGCGCATGCAGCTTTTGGGCGAAAATAAACGTTTGCGCGACCTTGTGGCTTTGAAGGATCAGGGCGCAGATCTTGTGGGCGAAAGTCCTGTCATGCAGACCTTGCGCCATACCATAAGCACCGTGGCAGCATCTGATTATACGGTGCTTATCCGTGGTGAGTCCGGTACGGGCAAGGAAATGGTTGCGCGCTTAGTACACAGATTAAGTTCCCGAAATAAAGAAGCTTTTTTGACGGTGAACTGCCCAGCTATTCCTGAGCACTTGCTTGAAAGCGAGCTTTTTGGCCATACGCGTGGGGCCTTTACAGGAGCGGATCGCGAGCGCAAAGGTCTTTTTACCATTGCTGATGGGGGTACGATTTTACTTGATGAAATCGGTGATATTCCCTTGCAAATCCAGACAAAACTCTTGCGCTTTTTGCAAGAGGGCGAAGTGCGGCCTGTGGGTTCAAGTCGTAATGACTTGGTGGATGTGCGTGTTGTGGCATCAACCAATCGCGACCTTGAAGCGAGCATGCAACAAAAGGAATTTCGCGAAGATTTATTCTACCGCCTTAATGTTGTGACGGTGTGGGTTCCACCTTTGCGCGAACGTGTGGAAGATATTCCGCTTTTGGCGACATCGTTTTTGGCGCGGACATGTGACGAGCTTGGCACAGGACATTTGACCTATGGCGCTGGGGTTTTAGATTACCTTACGGAGCGTACATGGCATGGTAATGTGCGTGAATTACAGAACTATGTCAGACGTTTAGCTCTTTTTAGTACGGGCGGTGAAGTTGGTTTTTCTGCTGTGCAAATTGCTGAGCAAAAGCATGGTGGTCAGGGTCTTGATGGCGTTGGTAATGGGCTTCGGGCTGCAGGCATGGGATTGGAGAAATCGACTCTCTCGGTGGCTGGGCCAACTATGTCCCTTGACGGTCTTGTAGCGGCAGATGAAAGTGAAGCAAGTCTGCCACAGACACCGCTATCTCTTGAAAAAGGTGGCGAGCTGATGCCGTATAAAGATGCAAAAAATGAGCTTCTTGAAGTCTTTACGGAAAAATATTTGCGTGAACTTCTTCATATTACGGGTGGCAATGTGAGCGAAGCGGCGAGGCTTTCTGGGCTATCGCGCGTGTCCATCCAAAAAATGCTTGTTCGCTATGATATCAATGCTGCAGCTTTACGAGCCACAGTATACTAGTTTATAGTAGGAAAAAATGAAGACCTGTACTGTATATGCATACGGTACAGGTCTTTTTTTATTGAGTAAGAACGTGATGGATTTTTTATTGGCGTTTCATGGCAATAATACTACCAGTTAGGATGAGAATGCCGCTGCCAATTTGTTCAAAACGTATTTGTTCACCGAGCAATGCATACCCTTCAAAGGCGCTAAAAAAGGGAATAGAGTAGTATACAAGTGCAGATTGTGAAGGTCCAATGATTTCTACGGCTTTGTTCCATGTAATAAAGGCGAGACATGATGCAAAGATGCCGATATAGAGAATGCCTGTAATGGATTGCACAGTGAAATGCATGAGGGTGCCGCTGTATACGGCCCAAAGTGCAAAGGGTGTGAGTACGGCAAAACCCATGACAAAGGTGCATACCAAAAGGCCAAGCCCTGAAACACCATCAGGTTTTTTGCGCAAAAGAGCAGAGTAAATACCAAACAATAGCGATGAAGCAAGAACCCAAAGGTCGCCAATGGTGAAGGTTAAGTGATAGAGAAGTGTTAAATCTCCATGTGTTAGGAGTAAAAGCGTACCCAATATGGCAATGCACATGCCTACCACTTGGCGTGCATTGATGGTATCGCCAAGCAGGATGCGCGCCGACAGAACAATCCATATGGGCGAGGATGACGCAATGAGCGACATATTGAGCACAGCTGTGGTTTGGCCTGCAATATAGATGCAAATTTGCATGAGGCTTACGCCAATGATGCTGAGAAGTGCGAAGTAGTTGAAATGTTGGCGGATAATGGGCCAATCAGCGCGCAGATACTTCCAACCGAATGGTAGCGTAACCGCAAGGGCAACCAGCCAGCGTAAATAGGTTGTCATGATTGGAGAAAAGGACTCAGCAACTGCCCGTGATACAAGGAAATTACCTGACCAGAAGATGGTGGCCAAGAGGGCAAAAAGATAACCCATCATGCGGGGATTGGAAGGCATGGTCAAGCTCCGAAACCTAAACTGTTTGTACTATAGTTTGTTATTTTGTTTTTTTCATGGCGATAATAGTGCCGCCAAGGATAAATACGCCGCTGAGTAACTGTGAAATGCGGATATGCTCGTCGAGCAAAAAGTAGGCTCCAAGGGCACTAAAAAATGGTAATGAGCAGTAGACCAGCGATGCTTGTACAGGCCCGATAGCTTCCACAGCTTTGGTCCAAAAGATGAAGGCAAAGAGCGAGGCGCAGAGGCCAATGTAGAGCACTGAGCCTAGCACTTGGGGTGTGAGAGGCACAGTGGCACCGTTGTAAAATTCCCATGCGGCAAAGGGAAACAACATGACAAAGCCGAGTAAAAAGGTGATGAGCAGCGTTGGAAGAGGTGAGACGCCATGAACTTTTTTACGCAATAATATGGAATAATAGGCAAAAAGTAAGGCTGCCAAAATCATCCACAAGTCGCCAAGGGTGAATTGGAGCTGCAAGAGCACGTTAATGTCACCATGAGTGATGAGCATAGCTGTACCAAACATAGCAACGGTAATGCCAATAATTTGACGTAAGCTAATAACATCATTCAAAAAAATGCGAGCAAATAAGGCAGCCCATATGGGCGTTGAGCTTGCGATGAGCGACATATTGAGTGCCGTTGTTGTATGGCCTGCTTGATAAATGAGTACCTGCATGCCAACAACACCAGTGAAACTCGTAGCACAATAGTATGGCAAATGCTTGCGGATGATATGCCATTCTGCGCCAAATTGTTTCCATGCAAAGGGAAAGAGAAAGCATATGGCTGTGGTCCAGCGCAAGAAAGTTGTGACAAAGGGCGTCAACTCGTTGGCAATGAAGCGCGAAGTCAAAAAATTACCAGACCAGATGGCGGTGGCTATGAGGGCACTTATATAGCCAAGGGTGCGTAGTGATGGGTGCATGGAAACTCTACTTCATAGGGGGTGAAAAAACGCTGTTTGCCTTTTTTGTCAAACAGCGTTGTCTTTGTGTACGAGACTTTCAAGGCATAAGCGTAAGCGTGAACATGGTCAAGTTTTTATGCACGGCTTTACAATGCTTATGCGGCCTTTTTAGATGGGCTTTTCAGCATAGCAACAATGGTACCGCCGATGATGAGTAAGCCACTTAAAAGTTGTGCCATTTCAATATGTTCACCCAAAATAAAGTAACCACCAAGGGCACTGAAAAGGGGTAATCCACAATTTACAAGGGATGATTGCACTGGTCCAATGCGTTCAATGGCTCTTGCCCAACAAAAGAAGGCCACAATGGAGGCAAAACAACCAATATACAGTACGGACAGCGCAATTTCAATGGTACAAGGTACAGTAGCACCGTGGTAAAAGTCCCACATGGCAAAAGGCGCAGCCATAATGATGCCCATGACAAAGGTTGTGAATAAGGCTGAAATGGAAGAGACGCCATCAATTTTCTTGCGCAACGTTATGGAATAATAGGCAAAAACCCATGATGAGGCCAGCATGGATAGGTCGCCAATATTAAAGCTCATATGGAAAAGAAGACTCAAGTCACCACGAGTAATGAGCAAGACCGTGCCAAGCATGGCAATACAAATACCAATGATTTGGAATGTTGTAATATGCTCTTTGAGAATAAAGCGAGCTAAAAGCGCAAACCATATGGGCCCTGTGCTCGCAATAAGTCCCATATTCATGGCTGTCGTATTGTGTCCACCAAAGTAGATGGTGATTTGCATCAAAAAAACACCTGTGGTGGTCAGTGATACATAATAAGGTAAATGCTTGCGGATAAGAGGCCAATCTAAAGTACATTGCTTCCACGCAAAAGGAAGCAAAATGACAGAGGCCACAATCCAGCGCAATAATGTAGTCACAAATGGTGTTAAATCTGGTGCAATAACGCGTGCCGTCAAAAAATTACCAGCCCAAATAATGGCTGAAGTCAAGGCACAGCAATACCCAACAACACGAGGGGAGATATGCATAGTTTTCTCAGTATGTGAAACGATGAAAATAGATGTTTTACATAAATGCAAAAAAGTCGTGCTGTTTGCTTAAACTTATGTCCTTATATGGTCAAGCCAAATTTTTTTAGGGGAGAGTGAAGATTTAGGATAGCTGGGGAAAGGCTATGCAGATTTTTTATGGCGATACCAACTAATTCCAAGACCAAGGTTTGCGAGGATGGAAACACCGAATATGGCCATAAATAGTTTGGAGTGGCTATAGGTGCTGCCATGGTGCGCATGCTGGCTATGGTAGACGCTTTCATCATGCTGTGTTGTTAGGGCGATACCTTGTTCAGCTGTGCTTATGCTTTTTCCATCAGCAACAGAAAACGATGCTACAGCTTTATGCCCCATGCCATCGTTGATTTCTACAGTCCAAGTGCCTGCTTTTTCAGGAATAAAGGCAAAGTACCCGCGTGCGTCGGTGCGACCAATGAGAAAATCAGAGCCTTCAGGATCAAGCACAATAACTTCTGCGAAACGGGCAGGAGTGTCATCAGAATAATAAAAACGCATGGCCTTGGGGGCTTCGTTGACTTCAGCATAACCCAGACCATGCGCACAGGCTTCATTGCTCAATCCCACAAAACTCAATAGGGCAAAGATAGTCATAACAATGTATATGTTCTCACGCCCAAAACGTTTTTCTTTCATTGCATTCCCCATGTGGCCGTGAACTTTCTACAGGCCCCGAATTATCATCCACAAATAAAAAGTTTTGAAGGGAGG
>JAWXUA010000039.1:0-18781 GCA_044433065.1 Pseudomonadota bacterium | reverse complement strand
AACTTACTCACCTTTCGGCTGTAAGCACCGCTTTGTTTCACTCAGCGGCGAAGAGGGACATTGCCTTAACCTCGCCAACTTGTCAACAACTTTTTTAATTTTTTTCAAAAAACTTTTTGAAACTTTTCGAAAAACGGTTTTCAAGAGAAGTAGTCATAACCACTTTTCGAGAACCCCTCCAAAGCACGGATTTGGAACTTAGCGAAACGCCCTCAACTTGTCAAGAACTTATTTTCACTTTTTTTTCAAATCTTTTTGCTTTGACTCAAAGTCGTGCAAGCAATCAGTTAACAAAGAACGGTTGCGCTACAGGTCGACATTTCTTCCTGCGGTGCTGCGACGTTATTTTTGCATCTGGCGAGGCAAGCGAGTTTTGAACTGTGGGCGCGTAGTAAACCTACGTAACCACAGGGCAAAAGGAGCTTGCCCTTTAAATAAAAAGGGCCAGAAGTAAAAAGAACGAGCAGCTGTTCATCAGCGCGGAGAGAACTTCTAGGGGAAACCACGCTCGCCGTCAACACTTTTTTTCATTTTTTTGAAAGTTTTTTTACCATTACGCATAGCCTTGATACCGCATCAATATATAAGCAAGACAAAATTCTTTTCTAAGGTACGCACACCTGTAATATGCACTAGCTTTCACACGCTTCTTTTGCTAAACAAAATGAACGAGGTGACCTATGAGTTTTTTAAATGCAAGTACCAGTTTTACACGTTTTCGCATTGTTGACCCTGTGCCATCGGACCTGTGGCCTAGCATTGAACAACGTTTAAAGCAATTCGCTTTTATAGATATTGATAATACATCAGAAGAGCGTGCCTTTGGTTGGGTATGTTTTGATGACATGCTTGACCCTGCTTGGATAACAGCACCTGCTAGTAAGGCGGAATATATCACTTTTTCACTTCGCCTTGACACGCGGCGCATACCTGCAGCTGTACTCAAAAAGCACACCATGCTTGCCCTTCGTGAAGAGGAAGCACGCAACAAAGAGCAGGGCAAAAAGTTTATCTCCCGTGAACGTAAAAAAGAGCTGCGCGAGCAAACTAAACTGCGCCTTTTATCACGGTTTTTACCTATTCCAGCCACTTTCAACGTGGTATGGTCTGGGCCAACGGGCATGGTCTACTTGGCTTCCACACAGTCCAAGATTTGTGACATGTTCATGGAGCACTTCACTCTCACCTTTGACTTACACCTTGAGCCACTGACACCATATCAGCTTGCAGTGAACAATTTGAGCGAAGCCGAACTGGCCAAACTTGATGACCTGCAAGCCACTCAATTTGCATAATCTTCCCATTGGTTTATTTCTTAATATATCGATATTATAAGGATTTTTATGAGTGATACTCCTTATCTTGGCCAAACCATGGACATCGTACTTGGTCAAGAATTTCTTACATGGCTATGGTTTCGCAGTGAGTCTCGTAACGGCATTTTTATGACAGCCGGTGGTACGAACTTCAGCATATATATGGAACAGCGCATAGTTGTTCAGGGCGGCGAGGGAGAAAGTCTCGAGACGGCCACGGTGTCTGGCCCTATGTCACAACTACGCGAAGCGCGGCTTGGCCTCATGACAGGTAAAAAAGTTTCGCGTGCTTTACTCCGCATTGAGCGTGACGCTGACAACTGGCAGGTCACCTTAAAAGCTGAAGATTTTGCGCTTGGTAGCTTGAAAACTCCAGCCATAGAAAAAGGTGATAGTGAAGGCGATGATCCTGATGCTCGTTTCCTTGAAAAAATGTATCTCATCGAGACCTGCCTTAATCTTATTGATGAGGTCTATCGTCAATTCTTAACGGTTCGCCTGTCTTCAAAATGGTCCGAAGAAGTGCAAGATTTACGCATTTGGATGGAAAAGAACTAATTTTTCAAGGTTTTAGGAGCCACTATGTCTGATGCCATGAAGACCACAAGCGAAGCAGTCGCAACTAAGAGTGACATGACACCAAACTCGCAGAGCGCTATATATCTGCAAGCGTTGCTCATGCGCCTTATGCGTAAAGCCCTTTGGATGCTTATTGTTTTTCTTGGTATTACCATCATCAGCTTCTGGGTTATCCACCTAGCACCCGGCTCCCCAACTGATTTGCAAACCACCATGAATCCCTATGCTGGTGCGGAATCTCGCCAACGTTTAGAAAGTATTTATGGTCTTGATCAACCAATTTATATTCAATATGTTCAATGGCTTGAACGTCTAGTCCAATTAGATTTTGGTAACTCCATGTCTAGTGATGGACGGCCTGTCATAGACCGTATTAAAGAGCGTCTGCCTTTAACCATCGGCATGAATGTCGCTTCGCTTGTCCTGACCTTACTGCTCGCCATTCCCATAGGCGTAGCCTCAGCATACTGGCATGGTGGTTGGTTTGATCGTGGCATGACGGTTGTGGTATTCATCGGCTTTGCCATGCCCGGTTTTTGGCTAGCTCTGCTTCTTATGATGTATTTTGGTATACATCTTGAATGGTTACCTATGTCTGGTATCACGTCGCTTAACTATCCACAGCTGTCTCCTATGGGAAAAGTGCTCGATATAGCGCGTCACCTTGTATTACCGCTTTTTGTCTACACTTTCGGTAGTTTGGCTGGTCTTTCACGCTTCATGCGAGCTTCCATGCTCGAGGTTTTACGGCAAGACTTCATCCTCACAGCACGTGCCAAAGGACTGCCAACGCACCGCATTATCTTTGGCCACGCTTTGCGTAATGCTCTATTGCCTGTCATCACCTTGCTAGGCCTATCCTTACCAGGGCTCATTGGTGGCAGTGTCATTATTGAGTCCATTTTTGCCCTACCAGGTCTTGGTCAGCTTTTCTATGGTGCCGTTATGGCACGAGATTATCCGCTTATCATGGGCAATCTTGTGCTTGGGGCAAGCCTTACGTTGATTGGTAATTTACTTGCGGACATGGCGTATGGCCTTGCCGATCCACGTATCCGATCAAACAGTGCTGGCAAGGGAGGCGCATAAAATGCAAAACAATAGTCAAACGCCCACGCACTCTGCCCTTTCACTCTGGACAATTACAGCGCCTATTATGACCAAATTGAAACGGCTTATGAAGAAAAATACCTTTTTTGCCGTTGGTTTATGCATTGTTGGTCTCATGTCATGCTTCGCTATTCTTGCACCATGGATAGCTCCATATGATCCTACAGCTCTTAATCTTGATGCCATTCTTGAGGGACCATCAGCAGCGCACCTTCTTGGCACAGATGCGCTTGGTCGTGATGTGCTTTCACGGCTTCTCTTTGGCGCGCGTGTATCCCTTTGGGTTGGTTTTGTTTCTGTAGGCATAGCTGTGACCATTGGCGTCATTCTTGGTCTTGTAGCAGGCTATTTTTCTGGTATTGTAGACGAAATCATTATGCGCCTTGTAGACATAATGCTTTGCTTTCCTTCATTTTTCTTAATTCTTGCTGTCATTGCTTTTCTTGAGCCAAGCCTGAATAATATCATGGCGGTTATTGGCCTTACCTCATGGATGGGCGTTGCACGACTTGTGCGAGCTGAGACCCTTGCTCTGCGTGGTCGCGATTTTGTAGCGGCTGCACACCTTGCAGGGACAAGTCATCTCCGTATTATTGCAGTCCATATTTTTCCCAACGCACTTGGCCCCGTGCTTGTCTCGGCAACACTTGGCATTGCTGGCGCGATTTTAACAGAGTCAGCCCTCAGTTTCCTTGGCCTTGGTGTACAGCCTCCAGACCCAAGCTGGGGCAATATGCTCATGGAGGGTAAAGATGTTCTTGAAATTGCCCCATGGATGTCTATTTTTCCGGGTATTGCCATACTTATCACAGTCTTAGGCTATAATCTTCTTGGTGAAAGTTTACGTGACATTTTGGATCCACGACTAAAACGCTAGCCAATCCTTATACGTTAAGGCCACAGCATACCTTTTTTGCTCTAGCTCTCATCACCTTAACTTTGGGTATCAACATGCTGGAATATTTACGCATTCGCAATCTTGCCCTCATCGAGGATATGGAACTTGAATTCACCACAGGCTTTAATGTGCTCACGGGTGAAACAGGTGCTGGCAAGAGTTTTATCCTTAAAGCCCTGAATTTTCTCACAGGCGAAAAACTGAACGCAGATATTGTGCGACGTGATCAGGACCGCGCTACAGTGGAAGGCATCTTCCACTTGCCAGACGGTGAATATCTTATCCGACGCGAAATTGTCGCTGCAACAGGTCGCTCACGTCTTTTTATCAATGACCAGCTAAGCTCCCAAGATACCATTAAAAACCTTCGGCCATCGTTGCTTGTACACACAAGTCAGCATGGGCAACACAAACTCCTAGCACCTGCCTATCAAGCCAAACTGCTGGACATGTTTCTCAAGCGTCCAGATTTGCTGGAACAGCGCGAAACTCTTTTGCGCGCACTCAAAGACAATGCAGCACAACGTCTTGAACTTGAAAATCGCGCCAAAGCCCTTGAAGAGCGTCGCGATGTTCTCGAGTATCAGCAGGCAGAAATCGAAAAAGTTGCCCCAGAACCAGATGAAGAGCTCACCCTTGAAGCTCGGCGTAAGCAATTACGTGACGAGGCGGCTCTGCTTGAAGGTTTTGATGAAGCACTCGCCCTACTCCAAGGTGACAAGGATATGGGGCTCATAGAAGGTCTTGGCCTCCTTGAGCGGCAACTTGAGGATCTCTGTAAACTTGACCCAGATTTCCGACCCGATGTGGAAGCCGTTCGCGCCTATCGTGGCACACTGTCTGATTTAAGTCGTCGACTCCGTCGTCGGCCAAGTTATAACGATGGCAAAGAATGCGAAGATATTGAGGAACGCCTTTACGAACTCTCGCAGCTCAAGCGCAAACTCCGCCGCACACTGGATGAAATCATCAATCTACGTGACGAAGTAACACAAAATCTTTCTTTCCTTGATATGTGTGGCCTTGATCTCAAGAAACTTGCGCGAGAAGAAGCCGAACTACGCAGCCAGCTTGCCACTGTTCTTTCTGAGCTCAATCCTGCACGGCGAGCTGTCGCGCTGTCGCTCGCCCGTGACCTTGAAGGGGAATTACGCGGACTTGGATTTTCTGAACATGTGCACATTGAATTTTCTTTCACACCCGAACCCATTTGGGCCGACTGTATCGAAGACCGTGCACACCTTCTCTGGGTACCAAACCCTGGTCAATCGCCTCAACCTTTAGATAAAATTGCCTCAGGTGGTGAGCTTTCCCGTTTCCTTCTTGCCGTCATCAGCATTATGACCCAAGGAGAAACTGCAACGCTCATATTTGACGAAGTTGATGCTGGCGTCGGTGGCCTTACGCTCAATACCCTTGCCGACAAGCTAGAATTTCTCGCCGAACATCGACAAGTTCTATGCATCACTCACTGGCCGCAGCTCGCAGCTCGGGCAAACCGCCATTTTCAGGTACGCAAACTGGTCAATGAAGGCGAAACCTTCACCCTCTGCCACGCCCTTGATGCAACCGCCGTTCATGCAGAGCTCGTCCGCATGGCTGGTGGCGGTGCCCAAGGTGAAGCCTTGGCTGTCGAACTAGAGAGTTAGGCAATAAATAGTTAGGGCAGGACAGAAACATTTACACTTTTTTTACTTCCCCCAGTCATCAAAAAAAGCCCATCATATTAGTATGATGGGCTTTTTTATGCTATTCGCTATCGTCGTTTTTCTTTACATCTGGAGTAAAGTTTGGCGGCGTAGGCTTGCTTTCTGTGCGTGGACCACGTGGGCCATTATCGCTCCAAGGCTTTGGGATGAAAGGACGGGGACGGTTGTAGTCGCCACGGCCTTCGCGCTTAAATTCGCTACGTCCTTCGCCATGATGCTCTTGCTTACCGCGGTAAGGATTGAAGCCACGCTGTGGACGGTCACCGCGATCATTGAAGGAACGGTCATCGCGACGTGGGCCATCAAAACGAGGACGGTCACCATATGGACGATCAGAGCGTGGGCGATCGTTGTTATATGGACGGCGTTCACCGCGATCTTGCCCTCTATCAGAGAAAGGACGGTCTTCACGGCGTTGGCCATCGAAGCGTGGACGGTCGCTGTATGGACGGTCGGAACGTGGGCGATCGTTGTTATAGGGGCGACGTTCGCCACTAAAACCACCACGATCATCGTTGAAAGAACGACGTTCGCCATCAAAACGTGGACGGCGATCACCACCGAAGCCACCACGATCATTATTGAATGGACGACGTTCGCCTTTATCGTGGCCGCGATCATTGCCACGGTCTTGTCCACGATCTGCAAAGCCACGCCCTTCACCACGCGCACCGCGATCTTGGTACGGACGACGTTCACCGCGATCATCATTATTGAAGCGGCGTGGACCACGATCGTATGGCTTATTGTCATGGCCTTCGTTACGACCTTCATGGCCACCCTGTGCATCGCGATTGAATGGACGGCGACCATCGTCATCACGGCGTTGGAACGGACGCTTATTTTCAAAACCACCACGATCGCCAAAAGAACGAGGCTTTTGTGCGCCTATAGGTTGCTCATAAGGCATGTGGTCGGCATGTTGGTAGCGTTGGGCTTGTTGTTCCCAATTGTAATTTTTATTGCCCCAATCATCTGGCTTTTCTTGCTTTTCTTGGCGTTGGCCATAGGTGCGTGCGCTGCCAAATGGTGGCTTTTCAAATGGAGGCTTACCAGAGCGACCTTGGAAATCATTACGCTGACCAAAACGGCCTTCAGAACGACCTTCAGAACGGGCTTCAAAGCCGCCACGTGCAGCACCACGTTCGCCACGATGATCTTGGCGAGCTGGTCTATCACTACGTTCGTTGCGATCATGACGGTCATAACGGTCATTGCGGTCTTGGTATGGACGACCATAATCAGAGCGACCTTCACCGCGTGGGGCAAAAGAACGACCTTCTGGACGGCCTTGGCCACGTCCTTCACTGCGACCTTCTGGACGGGCATCTCTATTAAATGGACGACGCTCACCATATTCACGACGCTCGCCATCACGCGGAGCAAAAGGCTTATCACCACGAGGTGTAAAGGAGCGGCGTTCTTGGCGATTGTCATCATTTTGTCCAAAACGACCACGTTCACCATGGCCATCGCGGCCATCACGGCCATCACGGCCATCACGGTCTGGGCGTGAGAAATGTTGACCGCGTGGGCTTGGGCGGCGTTCGTCGCCATCTTGTGGGCGACCATGTGGGCGGAAAGGACGATTCATAGAGCGTTCACCTCGATCAGGGGTAAAAGGAGTTACAAGACCTTGGGTCTCGCCTTCATCATTAATCCAGCCAGCAAACATGCCGCCAGACTTGTCATCGCGAATAGGAGTTTCGGGCCATGCAGCCGTCACAAGCGCACCAGAAATAAGTGGGCGCGCATCATAAAGAAGCGTTAAGCCATCGGAGCTACAAGCGTAGCGCACAGGCTCGCGGCGACGTGGAATAGGGAAAGCATCGGAAATAACGCGGGCTGCATTGGCTTCTGGGGCTTCACTTGCTTCGCCAAGCAAAACAAAACTCAGGCTAGCGGAGTCACGCTCAAAACCAGCATCGCGCGACGTATCCATGAGCCAATTAGGGGCATCGTGCACGCTAAAGGTGAAGTGGCACCAGCCAGTGGCCTTACGCGAGAGCATGGGGCAATCTTCATGGTGCGTGCATGGAGAAAATGGCATGAGGCCGTTTTCAAGGGCTGCACGGCGCACCAATGTGATGAGCTTGCCACCTAGACGCGTACCGGGTTCTACTAATAATGCTCGACCGTTAGGGGCCAAAGCATCGCGCAAAATGTCTGCAACTTCCCATAAGCGGTCTTCCAAAGCTTGGTCTGCCTTGGTGCGCAATTCATTCAAAACATTGCCTGCCATGATGAAATTAAGCTTACCGTAATGTGTACGTAACGCTGTTTCAAATGGAGCGCGCAATGTGGTGATGGTCCATGGGCAATCTTCACCCACAAGTTTGGTGAAAATGGTGTGGCCGATTTCCAAAATATGGGGCGACACGTCGGAGCATGTGATGGTCAGTGGCACAGTGCGCAGCTCAGGGCGCGATACCCACAGAGCAATAGGCAAGGTTAAGGGGCCACTGCCGAGGTCCAAAATATGACCATTGGTCAAATCTTCAGGGCTTGGCAATTCCAAGGAAGGCAAGAGACGTGCCAAGCGGAAAATATTCCAAGGCAAAAAGTACCGCACGTAGGCAGAAACTGTACGTGGGGAAGCCCAATATGACTCACCAAGGTTACCGCGCTCAGAGGTCAAGGTCTCCGACAATTCACGAATAGCGTCGGGCAAATCGCGGCGATGTGTGGTGCGTAATGGTAAGGCTTCATCAAATGCTTCTGGCAGGCGATCCATGATGGCGCGCATATCTGCATTCAAAGCGTGAAACAATCTTTTCATAAAGGTCCTTTTTAGTTTTCAAAAAAAAGATAAATCTTTCATATGGTTACGCTATTTAATATCAAAGCGTAGCCCAATAAAAAAATCAAAGTGCAAGATCTTATTAAATAGTTCCATGGCAAAACGGGCACGACCATAAAGCCCACATGGCATGGCATAAGACCAGTACAATTTTGTCCTGCTGATAACGTGTGAGGCTTGCAATGCAATTCTCATAAAACATGAGGCTGAGGCGTTCTTCAAATTGTGTGGGCATTAACACGGAGCTTAAAAACGAAATCTCATGTGGCGCAAAAAGTTTTGCGTAAAATCCTCATGATCTTGTGTGAGGTCCAAGACTGTGCACGTCGTAGCCCAATATTGTGCGAGCGCGCGTGTTTCATGGTCCAGCAAAAAGACCTTTGCCCCTTTGCGTGACGTATTACCCACTGCTGTGATGCGTTTTTCTGAACCTGTAGGCAAAAAGCCTAAGCCCTCTAAATCATGGGGCATTATGTGGAGGCCTAGGGCTCCTGCAATGTAGATGCGGTCAAGAGAATTTGCGGGCAAGTCTGCGGCCTTAAGAAGTGCCGCTACAGCTAGGGAAAAGGCTGCTTTTACCTTCAAAATCTCTTCCATATCGCTGCCTGAAAGGTCAAACTCAGAACCTTGGTAGGCATGGTGCGCTGTATTTTCCTGATTTGCACAACGTGTTGCGCTCACCGTATTGAGGACATGAGGCTGTCTTTGCTGTGAGGAAAAGCCCAATGATTGAGGCCGCGCCATGAGAGGGAGCCGAAGCTCGCCGTATTCTTTGAGGTCTGCGAGCTGAAGCTCACGGCCCTGTTGACAATCCCGTTGTGGATCCTGTGTACCCAAGTCGTTTGGGCTAGCCACGCGGTATAGTGTCTTGGCAATACGCATGGCCAAAGGGGATAGTGGCACATGAGCGACCATCCCAGTATGTCCAGAGGCACTTTGGACGAAAGTACCCTGTTCGTCAAGTATTCCTGCACGTAAAAGTGTGGATATGAGTGAAAGATATCCTGTACCGCTTATAGCATTGATTTTTTTGGCTGGCGAACCATCATCATTTTGCAAATACGATGGCACAAGACCAGTTGGCCCAAGGCTAAATTTCGTAATAACACCTGCAGCAGCCACAGTACCATGGCGCAATCCAATCCCTTCTAGCGCAGGACCAAGAGGCACGCTGGTCACCAAGGATTTTTCGGGTGACAAGGCCAAAACAAATTCGCCGTTGGTGCCAAGATCCGCCAATAAAAATGGATAGCGTGGCGCATATTCTTGGCACAAAGCCACATAGCCAGCACTAATATCGCCACCAATGAAGGGCGCAACTTGCGGTGGAATCCATGCTTTTGGCAAGGTATCCGTTGTACAGTCGGGCAGCCCATTTTGCCTATCACGTTGCTCGCCACACTGCTCGCCATCTTGCGGCGTCAAGGCAATATACGCGTTGCCGTCAAAGGGCACAGCATAGGGAGCTGCCGCCAACGAGGCTACAGAAATATCCGCTGCAATGGCTGTCATAGCTGTATTGCCTGCAATGCAAAGTTCTGTAATATGAAAGCCTTGCATACGTAATTCAGCTTTGATTTGGCATAGACATTCCACAAGCAAACGGCGCAAAGTCCGTCGCCCACTATCCGTCATGGCATAGGCAATGCGCGACATAACATCGCTGCCTGCACCCATTTGCGGATTGAGCATGCATGCCGTGGCCACAGTCTCACCAGATGGCAATACAGCTTCCCAATGCAAGGACGTTGTGCCAAGGTCCACAGCGAGTAGGCACGGTTTCGTGGAAATATTTTCTATAACATCAGGTATTACCAGTGTTTTCTTTATGTATTCTGGAACCACAATCTTCCAGACTTGGCTACCAACAGGACCACTATGACGGCATGCAAGTCGCCACCCTTGCTCAATATCTGTAAGGCCCACAATGTGCGCTTCAGAAGTCTCAGCTTCTGGGGCTTGGCTACTATCCAAAAATTGTATGCGGCAACGGCCACAACGCCCAAGACCAGAGCACAATGGAGGCGGCGTAATGCGGCCATCGGTCCAAATAATTTGGGCTAAGGTGCGTGTGCCTCCTTGAGCAAGCTCAATGGTCAGTGGCTCGTCATATCCAGAAGCTGGACTATATATAAGGATAGAGGCCATGTCTAACTCCCGTAATATACTTTGGTCATGGTCAAACCACAGGCTGGTGCTGTCACAGCGCTGGCAGAACGATCACAGGCCGCCAATATGCGCGGCACGTCATGAGGCTGAAGACTTCCACGGCCTACAGCAACCAATAACCCCATGATATTACGTACCATTTGCTTTAAAAAACCATCAGCCTCAAAGGTCCATCGCAATTCCATGGGCGCATCCAAAAACGGTGATTTTCCTTGTGAAAGAGGGTGGTCGGCAAGAATATGCTGGCAAAATGGCTGTGTCACTGATTGCAATGCCGGCATAAACAGTTCATGCGCACCAGCCATCAGTTCTACATCACCACACGCAGGCGTCACTACATTGGCCACAGTCTGATAGCGGATATCCAACATCGTTCGCACCGTACTTGCAATATCTGTCCCTGCATTTTGGAGCGAGGCAAAATCATGAGTCCCCATCAAATGGCGTGCAGCCCCAACCATAGCCTCCACATGCAAAGGACCGGGTGCCCACACAAAATCGCGCTCATGTGGCGGCACAAAACGCCGTGTACACCACAAACGATAGGTGTACAATTTACGCGTTGCATCATAGCGTGCATGAAAATCATCAGCCACATGTTCCACATCAAGCACGCAAATATCATGGGGCAACTGAGCGTTAAAGGCCCGTTGCCATTGAACATTGATATGCGTATCAGGGATATCCATATGCGCAATTTGTCCATGGGCATGGACACCAGAATCCGTGCGCCCAGAGCCATGCAAGCGCACAGGTACGCCAGCAACTTTCGTTGCAATGCGTTCTAGCTCACCCTGAACCGTGCGAAGCTCTTTTTTCTGCGACGGATTAGCATGCTGTTGGATTTGCCAGCCATGCAAGTGCGTACCCACATAGGCAATTGTCAATTGTAATCGTGCCATATTGTTTGCTGTTTGACTGAGGAAGGGGAAAACTTTTTCAAAAGTTTGCCCTTCCTCAGACCCCCATCCCCTTTCAAAACTTTTTATTTGCGATGAAAATATTATTTTTTAAGACACTTCGCGACGCATGATGGAAAAAATAGTATTGTTGGGAGCATAGTTCCATTCATCAAAGAACACAAGAAACAAACTTACAAGCAAAAAGCCTATTGTATGCGCAAAACAATGCTTGACCCACATTCCTGTGAGGCCGTAAAGTCCCCTAGCTATACCGCTTGTTAAAAAGGATTACACATGCCCCGCAGACTTTTAGATATTGATAATGTTTTCGTAACCTTATGGAGTGAAGATGGTTCGCAAGCTGTTTTGCGTGGCCTTGATTTTCACCTCAATAAGGGTGAGCACGTGGCCATTTGCGGTGGCAATGGTGCAGGAAAATCCACCCTTTTGAAGCTCATTCGCGGCGATGCATGGGCTGATCGTAATATGCAGTCCGTTACATGGCACACCAGCCAAGGCCCAGACACATCTCGCATCACCGGTCACAGCATGACGGGCATCGTGAGCTGCGCCATGCAAGAGCGCTATGTACAGCAAGAGTGGCTCATCACTGGCCAAGAAGTTTTACACACAGCCTTTGGCGACACCAATCTTTTGTATACTGCGACTACCCCAGACCAAGAGGCCACCACTGTAGCCATGGCAGAACGCTTGTGCTGCTCAGAACTTTTGGACCGGCCCATCATGAGCTTGTCACAAGGGCAATTACGTATCCTGCTTTTAGCCCGCGCACTCTTGCGTCAGCCAGAAATCCTCTTGCTTGATGAATACTTAGATGGCCTTGATACCGCAATGCGTCAACGCGTCTTAGGTGTTTTGGAACATGTGGCCAAAGACACAACCATCATTTTGACGGCTCACCGTCCAGAAGGCATTCCAGAATGGATTGCAAAGCGTCTCTATTTATATGATGGCATTTTACATGAAATTCCACAAACTGTTGAAATAGAAGACAAAAAAATAGAATGCACACAAGCTCATTGTCACGCACACACTAGCGATACAAAGAGCACAGAAAAACCGCTGATTTCCTTGGTCAACGCAACTGTCTTTGTGGATCGAGCGGAAATTCTGCACAATATCACGTGGTCCATGCGCCGCGGCGAACATTGGATGATTCATGGTTCCAATGGTGCTGGCAAGTCGACCTTCCTCAATCTCCTTGCTGGTGGTGACACGTACCCAGCCTATGGCGGAACCATTAGCCGTCACCTGCCGCGCCATGGCGGTGACATTGTGGACCTGCCTTCTATCCGTCGCGCCATCCGCCTTGTTTCTGACCTCGGGCAAGCCACCTATGGCTACAATCTCACAGGCTTAGAACTCGTACTTTCTGGCGGTGACAATGTCGTTGGCATGTACCGCAACTATGATGAAGCA
Organism: Pseudomonadota bacterium; assembly: GCA_044433065.1. Taxonomy (GTDB): domain Bacteria; phylum Desulfobacterota; class Desulfovibrionia; order Desulfovibrionales; family Desulfovibrionaceae; genus Nitratidesulfovibrio. The sequence continues at coordinate 5,858 of JAWXUA010000039.1, read as the reverse complement.
GAAATCCATGAGGCTCACGAACTGCTCGCGCACATGGACGCGACGCACCTTGCCATGCGCCATATCCGCACCCTGTCCACAGGACAATTGCGCCGCCTCTTACTTGCTCGCGCCCTCATGGGTAAGCCTGAAATTGTCTTGCTCGACGAACCATGCTCTGGCCTTGATGCGCAATTCACCAAGCAAATTTTGGGCCTCTTGGACGCCATGTCCGACGAGGTGCATTTTGTGCTTGTATCGCACCACCCAAGCGACCGCCTGCAATGCATCAGCCATGATTTATATTTAGAAAATGGCTATGTCGTTGAAAAATAAGAAATTATAGAGAACGCTCTGCATTGTTTTCTGCATGGGTCTGGGCATACGCTTTGAGGACAGCATTCATCTTAGATTGATAGCCTTTTCCCAAAGACTTATACCAAGCTAAAATATCAGCATCAATGCGGAGCGTTATCTGTGGCTTGGTCGCACGCACAAGTTGGGATGGCGGCATACGCTTGGCAACAGCAAAAAAAGCATCATCCAAAGGCAAAGCATCTGGGTCACTCAATGCTGCTGCGGTTATCTCAGCGTCATCCATAGTACGTACGCGCTCCCAGTCAGTTAGGGATTTTTGCTGACGTATTTCGTCAATATTCAAGCGTGTTATCTTCTTATCCATTGTGCTCATAAAGTTTCCTTTCGCGCGCATTGGCACGGCGTGCAGAAATAATACGGAAAACATTGCCGCGTAACGTAAAAGTTACGTGTAAGACAATATTTTCATAGGTCCCCATGGCGTGACAGCGTATTTCGCCATAATCGTGACGATTGTCTTGCGCCATGAGGGGATTTTCTGCAAGCATCATGGCCGCATCCACAAAGTCTATGCCATGTTTTTCAATGTTGGCATGACGTTTTCTTTCGTCCCATTCAAATTCCATACAAAAAAGTAATGACAAAAAGTAACTACGTCAATATCTTTTATGCACCCTTTTCATCACAGTTCAACAAAAAAACCTTCTTTCCTAAAAAAAGGAAAGAAGGTTTTTCATTTATTCTATATAATTATAGTACATCAAGCCTATGCTGATACTTGACTTGCTTGCAGAATACGGCCCATGCCAAGCAAAATCATATGCGCTTCTTGTTCGCGACGTCCACTCAAAACAGTTGCCGAGCTGTAGAAGTCTTTCAATTCAGCTACCACATTTTCCCATTGGCCTTGTGTGGCAAAGGACCAAAAACGCGGAACAGCTTGAGCACTGCCATGCTGGAAAAGCACCGAAACCATAACAGCTTGCATTTCCTTAGGAAGCATAGTGAAGCCTGTGGGCACAAAGGCCATATCAACCGTCCAGACACCATCTTGCTCATCTGAAATAGTTTGACTTTCCAAAGCCTTATCATACGCAGCAGCCGTAGTGCCCATATAGTGCGTAATGATGGCTTGCTCCACAGCTGCATTCTGTTCATCATTCAAGTACACAGTCTGGCTTGCAAGAATTTCACGTGCAGAATCAGCATCTTGCAGTAAAAGTGGTTCCAGAATGGCAATAATATCTTCATCAATGCCCATACTGCGTAATGAAGTCGCATCATGTTGGCCAAGGTCAAGGCCTGTGGAAATGGTGGCGGAACTTTGGCCAATATCAGGAATACATGGACTTGCGGTATTGCCTTCAAAATGCCGTAATACTTGCCGAATATACGCATAAATCGTATCTGCATCATCAAAAGGCTGGAGCGTGCCTAGCTTTTTAGTCTCAGCATCTTGCAACGTTTCCACAATATCTACAGCGGTAAGCACTGCGGTGCCTAATGTTGTATCTGTCAATGCAGTTGTAATCTTGCCAGATGCGCTGTCTGTAAGCTCATCCACAACGGATTCTACAATAGAACCGGTAATAGTGCCGGCCACAACAGTGGTCACAGTGCCGAGCACGCTATCACCCACAAGGCCCGATACCGAATCCGTCACCACATTTTCGATTTTATCTTGTACCACTGTGGTGGCGGCATCCACGTACTGCTCCACATTTTGGCTGACCGTAGCATCAGTAGTATTTGTCGCTGCACTTGTGCTCGAAAAAACACTCACAACACCACTGAATAAACCAGTCAAAAATGACCACACGCCCGAATTTGATACTGCTGTCGATGCTGTTGTTGATGTTGTTGTCGATGTTGCTCCCGATGCTACAACCGTCGCCTCAACATTCTGATCCTCTGTTCCCATAAAAAACTCCTGTTACAGGTTAGTGAAGCACTGTTCCTAACATGGAGTTTTTGAAATTTTCGGTGTGTACGGGGTGTGCGCAAGGTCTGCGCAAGGTCTGAGCGTAGTCATAGCTACGTTGACCGGTTTTAAAAAAACAGATTTTATTGCACTATCTTCCAATCCTTAATCTTTAAATCAATGGACGTAGACCCTGCATAGCTGTCAAGCTTAGGTGTATATGCAAGGCGCACATAGCTATCGCACAAAGAATTTGGGAATTCCTCAGCCTGCCGCCATGCCTTAGCTTGTAAGGCAATACCACAACCTGCATCATACAGATGTAATTCCGCATGTTCCTTTTTACGGCCAAAGTGTCGGATAGACCGCACGATAAGCGTTGGCGAGATAAAAGTTGGCTCAGGATTTCCCATGCCAAATGGCTGCAATAATTCTAATTCTTTTAATATGGTATAGTTAGACGCCTGTGCAAAATCAAGGGCTGCATCAATTTTAATGGTCGGCAAAAGCGGCGTATCACCAAGCTTTTTTCGCACAACTTCATCAAAGCGCTGGCGTAGAGGCTCAAGGTTCGATGCAAGCAAACTCATCCCAGCCGCCTGATGGTGACCACCAAAGCCAAGCAACAAATCAGCGCACTCCACAAGACCAGCATGCAAATCAAATTCCGACACCGAGCGCCCAGACCCTTTCATGGTCGCAGCCTCGCCCTCTCCATCTAATTCCGCAGCACATAAAATCAGCGTTGGCCGATAATATTTTTCCACAATGCGCGACGCCACAATGCCAATAACACCAGGGTGCCAGTCTTCCCCGTACAAGACAAAAGCCATGCGCCCCTGCTGCCCTTCAGCCTGCTCGAGGGCCGCAGCTAAAATACGCTCTTCCTCTGCACGACGTTCTGCATTGATGGCATCCAGATGCTCGGCAAGCTCTTGGGCCTTAGCATGGTCGTCGGTCAACAATAAATCCAATGCTGTGCCAGCTTCACCTAGACGCCCAGCTGCATTGATGCGCGGCGCAAGACCAAAGGCAATCTGCCCAGCTCCTAGAGCCGCTGAAGCATTGTACCCCGAAACAACTTTCAGAGCTGCCATGCCAATGCGCCGTGCTTCAGCTATCTTAAGTAGTCCATTTTTCACAAGAATTCTATTTTGACCGCCAAGGTCCACAACGTCGGCAATGGTCCCAAGAGCCACAACATCCAAGACTTCGCGCATATCAAAACGTTTACCCGTTCGCTTAGCAAGCCGCGCATTCAGTGCCGCCATGACAAAAAATGCTGTGCCAACCCCAGCCAAAGTAGGACAAGGGCAAGGCCCCAATCGCGGATTACAAATGGCATGTGCCGGTGGTAATATGGGCGGCGGCAAGTGGTGGTCGGATACCACAACCGTCATGCCCAGTTCACGTGCACGGGCCACAGCATCCACATCAGAAATACCACAGTCTACCGTCAATAAAAGAGAAATACCCTCAGCGGCCAAGGCTTCAATGCCTTCCACATTAACGCCATAGCCTTCTGTGCGACGGTCTGGCAAATGATGCGCAACCTCAATACCATGAAATGCCAAGACATTATGCACCACAGTTGTCGAAGTCACACCATCAACATCATAGTCGCCCCACACAGCAAAACGCCGTCCCTCTTCCAAAGCTTCATCAAGGACCCGCGCCGCTTCTTCAAGACCCGTCCATTCTGAAAATGGCGCAAGATGCCGAAGCATGGGACTTAAATAGCGCTCGCACTCTTCCACTGTCTCAAAGCCACGGCTCATCAAAAGCTCAAGCAAGAGTTCAGAAACACCAAGCTTTTCCGCAAGTTCTTTATCTGCTTGAGATTTTTCCGCTGACAGCGCGGTATCGGTCGTACGGCTAACAGTAATTTCTTCTTTACTATGACGGTGTATCCAGCGTTTCACAAAAGGCCCCGTTCTTTTTTATGGACATAAAAACTATGAAAAAACGCTATCTTACGAACGCATACGCACGCAAGATAGCGTTGGTATAAAGCAATAAAAGAGCCTTGTTGGGCACTATTTGGACCTGTAAATCTCTTTACGGTGCCCAACACTCAGCGCAGTAATTTTGCCTTACCAGAAAACAAAAGCTCGAGTGCTATGGTCGAGTATATCCTACGCGTCGCTCATGGCCAACAAAATTTCAGCAGTCGCCTTAGCAGGATTTTCGGCGCCCGTAATAGGACGGCCCACCACCAAATAATCTGAACCTGCTTGCACAGCTTCTTGTGGCGTCATGACACGACGTTGGTCGTCGGCTACACCATCTTTTTTTGCAGGACGTATCCCTGGCGTCAGGCACTTAAAGTCCTCACCGCAAGCCGCCTTAATGGCACCAACTTCAAAGCCCGAACATACAACACCATCAAGACCCCACTCACTGCCACCCTTAGCAAGCATGGCGGCCAAAGCAGAAATGTCGCCATCATAGCCAATAAGCTCGCCCTGTGCCGTACTCGTCAAAATGGTCACGCCAAAAAGCAAAGGCATGGCACTGCCCTTTTCGCGATGCAAGTCCGCACCCTCTTTCAGGCCCTGCACAGCAGCACGCGCCATACGCTCGCCGCCCTGCAAATGAATATTAATCATATCCGCACCTGTGGCCACAGCAGAACGCACAGCGCCTTGCACCGTATTGGGAATATCATGGAATTTCATATCTAAAAAGACCTTAAATCCCATAGACTTAAGCTCTTTAACAATGCTAGGCCCAGTGCCCGTAAAAAGCTCAAGCCCAACCTTCATCCAAGGTGCCGCCTCAGCAGCATTTTCAGGCATAAAATCACGGTAGCCAGCCACACGCTTTGCCATGGCAAGGGCCACTTCTGCCTTAGGCGCATCCAATGCAATAACAAGCTCAGCCATTTTTATCTCCCTCACCATCAGAACATCTCATGGCGCAAAAATATTTTTTTATTCAGTATCCAAGCTCTTTAAAAGCCCTTGCACCATATCTTGACAACATTGCGGTGCCAATGTGGCCGCCACAAAGGTCGCCTTCAAGGCCGCATACGCTGTATCAATGTCATCATTCATAATAAATGCATCAAAAAAGTCTGCATTACGCAATTCTTTACCAGCATTTCGCAAGCGTTTCATAATCGTTGCATCATCATCCGTGCCACGGCTACGCAAACGTCTTTCTAATTCTTCCATAGAAGGCGGCAAAATAAAGACAAATGTTGCCTGAGGCATGGTCTCACGCACCTGCCTTGCGCCCTGCACATCAATGTCAAAGAGCACATCCTTGCCAGCAGCCAGCATCGCACGCGTCGCCTCCAAAGGCGTGCCATAATAGTTGCCATGCACCTCAGCCCACTCCGCAAAAAATCCTGCATCGCGGCGGCGCAAAAACTCTTCAACCGAAATAAAATGATAGTCGCGCCCATCCACTTCGCCCGTCCGAGGTCCCCTCGTCGTGCACGAAATAGAAAAAGCAAAATCAGGAAATTCTTCAAGCAAGCGCTTCGTCAATGTCGTCTTGCCAGTGCCCGATGGTGCGCACAGCACCAGTACTACCCCAGATCGCGTATATGGCATGGCCTTTTCCTTTTTTGGATTTTTTTCTGGGGGAAGGGGAAAACCCTTTTTGAAAAAAGGTTTTTCCCCTTCCCCCAGAC
>JAWXUA010000038.1:0-18998 GCA_044433065.1 Pseudomonadota bacterium | reverse complement strand
CCCCAGACCCCCCATCCCTTTCAAAGACTTTTATTTGCGACGGAAGCTCTCCCTTCGTGTGCCAATTTACGGCGCATGGGGAGAGCTTTTTTAATTTTGGGGATGAGTAGCTTGGATAAAGAGGTCTGGAAGGATGGGAAAGATAGCGCGTCGTTATGTGGCTTCGATTGCCCAAATGGATGGATTGGTAGGGCGTTCCTGCTGGTTTCCCTTCCCCCCATCCCTTTCAAAGACTTTTACTTGCGACGGAAGCTCTCCCTTCGTGTGCCAATTTATGGCGCATGGGGAGAGCTTTTTTATTTTTAGGGATGAGGAATTTGGATAAAAGAGGTCTGGAAGGATGGGAAAGATAGCGCGTCGTTATGTGGCGTTGATTGCCCAAATGGATGGATTGGTAGGGCGCTCCTGCTGTTTTCCCTTCCCCCCAGCTACTCACCAAAAATCACTCATCGCGTAATGCGCGTGTCATGAGCCCAGTGACTTCGGCACGCGGGTCACGGTTGTGATGCAGGACACCGTACATAATGGAAGTGATGGGCAAATCAATGTCGAGTTTTTGTGCGAGGGCGTAGACAGCTTCAGTGGTTTTGACGCCTTCAGCCACCATGCCCATGCCATCCACAATAGCTGCGAGGCTGCGGCCTTGGGCAAGACCGAGGCCAACTTGGCGATTACGTGAGAGGTCGCCTGTGCATGTCAAAGCAAGGTCACCAAGTCCAGAAAGTCCCATGAATGTAGAAGCTTGCGCACCAAGGGCCATGCCAAGACGGCTCATTTCAGCGAGACCACGGGTGATGAGTCCAGCACGTGCATTGTCGCCAAAGCCAAGACCATCGGAAAGACCAGTGGCAATGGCAATGACATTCTTGAAGGCCCCACCAAGCTCAACACCCCGCACATCAGTGCTAGAATACGTACGGAACGAAGGCGTGGCAAAGACATCGCGCAAATGCTCGCCAAGCTCACGGCACGCGCTACCAAGCACCACAGCTGTAGGCAAACCACGTACCACTTCTGCGGCAAAAGAAGGTCCAGAAAGTACTGCGTACGATGGCGTAAGCTCTGCAAGTTCTTCGGCAACCATGTCACCAACAGTCTTAAGGCTGCCCACCTCAACGCCCTTACTTGCGGAGACCACTATGGCTTTCTGGGGCAGGAGTGGCTTCATAGTGCGTAGAACGCTTCGGGTCTGCTGCACAGGGACCACAGAAAGAATGACGTCAGCCTCATGAAGAGCTTCGGCCATATCACAAGTAGCATGGAGCTTACGGTGCAGCGGTAAATTCCTCAAATAACGAGGGTTTTCGTGATTGGTATTGATGAAATCCGCCACAGCGGCTTGGCGCACCAAGAGATGCACGGTGTCCACCTTGCTTGCAAATTGATGAGCTAGGGCCGTTCCCCAACTGCCACCGCCAATGACCGCTATTTTCATAGTTAATCCTTATATAATAGTATCTTATAGAAAAGTACGACGAGTACGTATATTTTTTATGTAGTCACATCCATATATAATGGCTGAGACATGACTATACGCTTGCCTTAGCATTCGTGCAACCGATTTTGAATTTGACTTGTCACCGTTTTGTAACATGGGCAAGGCTTTTTGGGAGCGCTGAGCAAGGCGCACTTGCAAGGCACGGCCAGACACTGTACACTTGACGAGCGCATCCATTTTTGTGCGCTCTTCACGACACGCAGGCCTTTTCCGCCTCTTCATATAAAGGAAGCATCATGAGCCGACACGAAGAATTCAGCGACCTTGAGCGTCGTATCCTTCAGATTATCCAGAAGAATTTGCCGCATAGCCTGACCCCATACGCAGACATTGCCGCTGAAGTTGGGACAGACGAGGAAACCGTGCTTGCCCTCTTGCGTTCCCTCAAAGAAGAGGGAGCCATCCGCCGCTTTGGTGCCAGCATCAAGCATCAAAAGACTGGTTGGAGCCACAACGCCATGGTGGCATGGAAAGTCCCCACTGAGCTCGTGGACGAGGCTGGGGCCGCTGCGGCCAAGCATCCGCTCATCTCCCATGCCTACCACCGTCCATCATCAGCCAGCGATTGGCCATATATCCTCTACACCATGATCCATGGTCGCCATGAGTCTGAACATCTTGAAGTTATTGAACAACTTCGACGTGAAACCGTGCTCGACGAGTATGCCGTATTGGAGAGTTTGGAGGAGCTGAAGAAGACTTCTATGACGTATTTTTAGGAAATGAGCATCTTTTTCCTTTTGACTTTTTTGGCCTCACTTTTTACTACGGCCGAGTATTACGTATACACTTCCTTCGTAAAAAGTTTCGCCCGCCTCGCCAAAAGAAAAAATCTGCCCATTTCCAATCCCGTCGTGGGCTATAAAAATTGAAGCCTTTATTTCTTATTCCCCCCCCATGTGGCCATAATTTTTCATACGAAGCCCCCAACTTCGTCCACAATTAAAAGTCTTTGAAAGGGATGGGGGTCTGGGGGAAGGGAAAACTTTCTGAAGAAAGTTTTCCCTTCCCCCAGTCAAACTAACTCCTCCCCTCCATACATAAAAGGAACAACCATGTCTGAACAACGCTCATCCCAACTTTTTGCCCTAGCCCAACAACTCATCCCTGGTGGCGTCAACAGCCCAGTTCGCGCGTGCATTGGCGTGGACAGCGACCCACTCTTCATTGAGAGCGCTAAGGGTAGCCGCATCGCAACCGTTGATGGTACTGAATTTATTGACTTTGTTGAGTCTTGGGGCCCCATGCTTTTGGGTCACGCACACCCAGAAGTAGGCAAAGCCATCCACGCAGCAACGGACAAGGGCACCAGCTACGGCGCACCATGTCAGGGTGAAGTGGACCTTGCAGAGCGCATTGTGGACGCCTTGCCCGACATGGACATGGTCCGCATGGTGAACTCTGGCACCGAAGCAACCATGAGCGCACTGCGCCTTGCTCGCGGCTATACCGGTCGCAACAAGCTCATCAAATTCATCGGCTGCTACCATGGCCACGCCGACGCCTTCCTTGCTAGCGCAGGTTCTGGCATCGCAACCCTGTCCATCCCTGGTACCCCTGGCGTTCCAGCCACCACTGTAGCCGACACCCTCCTCGCTCCTTACAACAATTTGGAAGCCGTAAAAGACCTCTTTGAAGCCCATGGCGACGACATCGCAGCTGTCATCGTGGAGCCTGTGGCTGGCAATATGGGTCTTGTGCTTCCTAAGGAAGGCTTCCTCCAAGGCTTGCGTGAAATGTGCGACAAGTTCGGCGCTCTGCTCATCTGCGACGAAGTCATCACCGGTTTCCGCGTAGGCTACAACTGCGCCCAAACCCGTTTTGGCATCACCCCAGACATCACGACCCTTGGCAAAATCATCGGTGGCGGTCTGCCTGTGGGTGCATATGGCGGTAAGGCTGAAATCATGCAGCGCATCGCTCCAGCTGGCGACGTCTACCAAGCTGGCACCCTTGCCGGTAACCCATTGGCCATGGCCGCAGGCATCGCAACTCTCGATATCCTCAAGCAAAGCGACTACGATGGACTCGAAGCACGCGTTGGCGCATTCACCACCGAGCTCGCCGCCATCCTCAAAAGCCATGGTCTGCCTGTACGCATCAACACCATCGCGTCCATGTTCACCATCTTCTTCACCGACATGCCTGTCACCGACTTCGCTTCCGTCAAAGAAGCCGACAGCGCAATCTACACCAGCTACTTCAAGCAAATGCGCGCCCAAGGCATCTACGTCGCACCATCTGCATTCGAGGCCGCTATGATCTCCTTTGCACACACCGACGCTGATTTGGAAGCAATGTTGACTGCTGCTAAAAAGTTGAAGTTTTAGGGGCTTGGTTAATGTAGCTGGGGGAGGGACAACTTTCTGAAGTACGTTTTCCCTCCCCCAGACCCCTCCCTTTCCAAGACTTTTAATTGCGATGAAGTTCTCCCTCCGCGTGCTGATTTTCGGCGCATGGGGGGAGTTTTTTTGTTTGAAAGAGTAAGATATCCCTTGGCCCCACTGCCAATAGACTACATGGAAGACATAAAAAAAGACCTGCCATTAAATGACAGGTCTTTTTATTTAGGCTATGGCAAGATCAAAATTAATCTTCTTTTTTCGCAGCAGCTTCAGGCTTAGCTTCTTTGCCGAAACGAGCTTCACGGTTCTCACGGAAAGCGCGTTCTTGGCCACCATCACGACCACCATCGCGGTCACGGCGGAAACCACCTTCGCGGCGTTGGCCACCAAAGGAACGGCCACCATCACGGTCGCGGCGTGGGCCACCGAATGAACGGTCGCCATCACGGCGAGGACCACCAAAAGAGCGTTCGCCATCACGGCGGGAATTGCCACCTTCACGGCGCTCAAAGACGCGGTCTTCATTGCGGTCATCACGACGAGCAAATGGACGGTCACCATCACGAGGTGCATCGCTGTGACGGAAGCCATCACGGCTGCCACCACGGTCATCACGACGGCCAAAAGACCGGTCGCCATCACGACGGTCACCACCGCGGAATCCACCGCGATCGCCACGGTCACCACGGTCGCCATCACGACGGAAACCACCTTCACGACGATCACCACCACGGAAGCCACCACGGTCGCCGCCGCGGTCACCACCACGATCACCGCCACGGTCGCCACCTTCGTAAGGAGCGCCACCTTCACGAGGGGAAGCAGCCTCCACAGCAAGACGGAAACCACGGATTTGGTTGCCGTTCATAGCTGTAATAACGTCAGAAGCAACAGCCGCGTCAACTTCAACGAAGGAGAAGCGGTCATGGATTTCGATAGAACCGATGGTGCGACCAGAAATGCCAGCTTCGCCAGCAATAGCACCCACGATGTCACGAGGGGTAATGCGCATGCGGCGGCCCACATTGAGGAACAAGCGCACGCGGCCAGTGGACGCAACTTCATCTGGCTTTTGACTGCCAGGAAGGTCGATGCGGTCACGTTGCATGACAAGGCGCAACAAGGTTGCAGCAATGCTTACAATGTCCACAGGCTTCACAGGCTCAACAGGTGCAGCTTCAACTGGAGCCACAGGTGCAGCCTCAATGTTGCCCTCGGTATCAATGGTGATATCGGAAACGCCTTCAGCACCATCGATGATAGCATCGGTTTCCGTACCATCGGCAATAGCTTCAAGAGCAGCTTCAGCAGCTTCACGAGCGTTAACTTGGGCAGCTTCTGCAGCCTTTTCAGCAGCTTCTTGAGCAGCCTGTTGTGCCAACTTAGTTGCCTTTTCAGCTTCTTTCACAGCGTTAGCAAGCATCTTTTGGATGAGCGGCTTGCATGCGTCGCTTTCAGCAGTGCCAAAAGCAGCCGTGATTTCTTGCAAAAGCTGACCGGTACGCGCATTAGCGGCATCGGAAGCAGAAGGCATATTGCGGCGTTCGATTTGCGAACCAGTGACGCGTTGGATATCGCGCAAGCGGTAGGTATCGCGGCCAGCCACAAAGGAGAAAGCCTGACCAGCGCGACCAGCACGGCCTGTACGGCCAATACGGTGCACGTAGGTTTCAGGGTCATTAGGCAAGTCAAAATTGATAACCGTATCCACGTCGTCAACGTCGAGGCCACGAGCAGCTACGTCGGTTGCCACGAGGATGGAAATGCCACCAGAGCGGAAACGGGACATAACGCGCTCACGCTGAGTCTGGTTCAAGTCGCCATGCAAAGCATCGGCCTGAACATTGCGCTGTTGCAAAGCAGAAGCCAATTCGTCAACGCCTTGTTTCGTAGCGCGGAAGACGATAGCTTTGCGAGGAATATAGGCATCAAGGATGCGGCACACAGCATCAATGCGGCGGAATGGGCGCACTTCAAACCAAGCTTGGTCGATATTGTCCACAGTAAGCTGACGGCGAGTGATACGTAAGTGTTCAGGATTACGCAAGAAACGGCGTGCAAGGTCAAGGATGCCTTCAGGCATAGTAGCTGAGAAGAATGCGGACTGTACCCATTCTGGCATTTCGCTAAGGATACGTTCGATGTCGTCACGGAAGCCCATGTCGAGCATTTCGTCAGCTTCGTCGAGCACAGCCATGCGCACAGCACCAAGTTGGAGTGTGCCACGGTTGATGTGGTCAAGGATACGGCCTGGAGTACCTACAACAACTTGCGTACCACGGCGCAAAGCGGCAGCTTGTGGCTCGAAAGGTTGGCCACCGTACACAGAAAGGATGCGCACGCCACGCAAATGTGGTGCAAGGGATGTGAGGCCATTAGCAACTTGCAAAGCGAGCTCACGTGTTGGGCACATGACCAAGGCTTGTACAGAACGGTCTGCTGCGTCGATACGTTGCAAAAGAGGGATGCCGAACGCTGCAGTTTTGCCCGTACCTGTTTGTGCTTGACCGATAACGTCGCGACCTTCAAGGAGATGCGGGATAGCCAAGACCTGAATAGGTGATGGCTCGGTGAAACCCAAGTCTTCAACAGCTTTGAGAAGCTCTTCACCGATTGGCAAATCCTTAAACGTCGAAACTACTTTAACTTCTTCCATGATATTCCTTCCGCTGGCGCGGATGCAGCATAGTGGGCCACGAACCCGTCCCCACCCAGCGAGGCGAGAAGGGCAAGCTTGCGGCTTGTTGGCTGCTGTTTAATGCGATATTCAACTCGCTGCGCCTCCCCTCTGCCGAGGAAAGGTGCATGTCCGAGCAGTACGATAGGAGCGCGACCGCGAGTATAGCGCGCTCCCCTGCCCCGATTGTGTTCACCTAAACGACGTGTAATATCCGTAGTAATCCCACAGTATACCGTGCCGTCTGCACATAATAACAAATAAACATACCAGATTTTATCTGATTTACTTGCTGCTATTTCTATATCGTTTTGTGTCACCATGACCTCGCTTTGGTTCATGGTTACGTTGATTAGTTTTTTGATTTTTTGTGGTGAGGGGGATGGAGGAAAAACTTTTCAAAGGGTTCCCGTCCCCCCAAATAACAACCTGTACCCTAGCCAACCACCATAGCAATCAGCGTACACTCAGGCGCATGCAGTTCCAGTTGCTCAGCAAAGGCATCAGTGCTTTGTGCAAGCACAGGGAAGGTGCCCCAGTGCATTGGGATGACAGACTTAGCTTGCAGAAGAGAGCATGCCATAGCGGCTTGGGCTTCATCCATGGTGAAGACGCCACCGATAGGCAGCATAGCGACATCAATAGAGTAGAGTTTGCCAAGAGTTTCCATGCTTGCAAAAATCCCAGTATCGCCAGCATGATAGATGGTATAGCCATCAGGCATAGTAAGGATATAGCCTACAGGGACGCTGGTCTCCGAGGAGTGGAACGCTTGAGTCATGGTGATGGCAACGCCTTTATGGCTAACGGTTCCACCAATGTTGAAGCCGATACCATTGAGGATTTGCGCAGCAGGAATACCGCGAGCCACAAGACTTTCAGCTGTACCAACAACAGAAGCCACCATAGCTTGTGGGTATTTTTGGGCAAGTTCAACAGCACTGCCAACGTGGTCACCATGGTCATGCGTCACAAGAATGAGATCAGGTGCAGCAACAGCATCCCAAGTGGTCTTAGCCGTGGGACCAAAAAATGGGTCTATCAGAATATTGATGACGCCTTCTGGTGCCGTGTACTGGATTTGGAAATTTGAGTGACCGTGCCATGTGATGGCTGTGTTTTGTGTCGTCATACTATATCCTATAAAAAATGGTGTATGAATATGGAACCTTAGCACTGTTCTTCGAAGTCATACAAAATTATAACGTCAAATTCTAACCATCGCGCCAACGTTTGCCGAGTGAATGTGGCACATTAACTTGGTCAAGAATACGCCCTGCTGTGTGATCAAGAATGTCTTGAATGGATTGGGGTTGCGTATAAAAAGCAGGACAAGGAGGCATGATGATGGCACCAGCTTCGGCTGCGACAAGCATATTCCGCAGATGAACGCGAGAAAGCGGTGTTTCACGGGTCACGAGGATGAGCGGCCTACGTTCTTTGAGGGTCACATCAGCAGCACGGTGGATGAGGTTGGATCCTATGCCTGTGGCGATGGAGGCCAAGGAGGACATGGAGCACGGGCACACAATCATGCCATCATGGCGCCAAGAGCCGCTTGCAGGGCCTGCAGAAAAGTCCATGATGTTGTGCTGCATATGGGCTAGGGTGAAAAGGGCGCGTACATCTTGGTTTATGTCGTCATGTTCGGTCACGGGTTCAGCCAAGGATCCGGTCGCACGGTCGGCCACAGATTCGGTCGCACAGTCGGCCACAGCTTCGGTCGCACGGTCCGCCACATGGTCAGCGTGAGCATATGCACAGTGTTCAGGCGAAGCGTGTTCGTGACGCAAGACAAGCTCAGCAGCCGTTGACACGATGAGGTGCAGCTCAATGTCCTTTTGCAGGGACAAAGCGCGCAATAACGTGGCGGCAATAGGCATCCCGCTAGCACCAGATATGGCAAGAATGATGCGGCGCATCGGCAAACTCCTTAGAAAAGGCCATAAAACGACAAGCCCTTAGATAAAAGGGTTGCAGGTCGCTACGGGGTCTGCCGAGTTCCTTATATTGTGGGGAGAGATGCACTGGATAGCCAGTCTTCACGGCGTATGGTGAGCCATAAAGATGCTAGTGGCGCGTCGAGGTAAGACGCTCAGAAAACCACGCACAAGAAAGAAAGGATTTTTGGCAGAGAAAAATGGACACTTCGGTCATATGGCATTGGTCAGCACAGCAGGAAAGCCATTGTCATGGCATGCAACGCTTTTGGCCAGCGCGACAAGAAACCCATTATCATGGTCTGTAACGCTATTGGTAAAACAACGCCCAACAGCCCAAACCGAAAGAGAAGAAGAGTCTATATAAGTCCAATTTTGTTGGAAAGCAAGAACTATCTTTATGGGCGCTCATATTCCCTTAGCCAAAGCATTGACAAAAGCCGACAGAACAGCGTAAAAACTGCGGTTCACGGGCAATTAGCTCAGTTGGATAGAGCGTTGGCCTCCGGAGCCAAAGGCCGCAAGTTCGATTCTTGCATTGCCCACCAGTAAATTCGAGGACTTACATGTAAAAGTGTAGGTCCTTTTTTTGTGGGGTATGGATTTTGTGCCACATTTGTGCCACATTTTTTTGTCATGGGTGGAAATTGGTGGGCTTTATAACACGAAGTCTGGTGACCTCAATCCTATTTTTTTCTAACTCTACAGTTAGCGAACGTATCTTTTCTTCTCTGCCCCGCCTTTTTTTCTTAGTCTCATGCACCGCGATTACCCATCCAACGACATCAAAGTACATCGCAATTAAAAAGTTTCCTCTCTCCCCCAGCTCATTCTCAGATCATCAGCCCCCCCCCACTAAAAGAATGTAATTTTTTGTTTTTCATACTTTTCTGAATTATGATGGCAGTGAACTGTAGTGATAGCCAATGATGCTTTTGTGTTTTTAATGAAAACCTTGTGTATTCTTTATTTTTTATTATAATAAGCCATTATTTTTTATTGACACCATCCAAGATGGAAATGGAGTGTGGCGTGAGACGGCTACACAACATTATTCTTATGTGACCAAATAAACACAGTTACATCATAACAGTCTCAAGTCTTCGAGGTGCGCCTCTATTATATAGGCATGGAACCGCAACCATCCCATCAAAAATGCGATTACCTAAACAAATACATTTTTTTATTTCTCATAATCCTAAGGAGTATTATATGCGTGGAAGTCTCAAGGTTCAGATTGGAGCTGCTCTAAAATGTTGTACACGGATTGGCACGAGTCGGCATGACGCGAAGCTACAGCATGGTGGCAGAAGTCCTTATATTCATGCCATGGTACTTTGGATAAGGTAATCCATCGCCTGTGGCCTCTACAAACATGGCTCAAAAGTATGGAAATTTCAGACCTTGAGCTTCTCACCGATGTCCTTGTCCAAGAATACCTTGAACACCGCCTTCAGTATCATGTTAAGGCCCAAAATTCGCGCAAAAGTTTCCAGGTCGAAGTCTCAGCTTTAGGTAATCTGGAACGAGGGTTAAATTTTTTCTCGCAAGAAAAGCGCAAAGTACCTATAAAATATGACTTTTTAAAGGCACGGAAGCGTGCGGCATTAAAAGCAAAAGCCTTACAGAAAACAACATCAACATACGACAACCGCGCCCTCACAGATGCCCTCCAACTCATCAACGCCATACAAGGCACACGCCATAAGCTCATGGCATTATTGCAAATATATTGTGGATGTCGAGCAGAAGGTGTGGGTGCTCCGCGCCGCAAGGCACCTGATAGAAATTGGTTTACAATGGCGAATTTGCAGGATGTGGAAGGGAAAATGTTACCTCGCCAGCAAGACCCCGTGACGGGACAGCTAGTGCAACCCTTTTGGACCAAGGAGAAAGGTGGAAAAATTGCGTTAAAGTACGCTCCGTCGGTCTTGGCGGACGAACTCGTGGCTTGGCTAAAACTGCACCCTGAAGGACTTGGCGACACCTACGAAAGCTACCTCGCGGCCATCAATAGAGCTATGAAACAGACGGGCCAATATGTGAAAGGTAAAGGGACGCACGCGCTCAGGTTCACTTTTGCGCAAGAGCGGTATTTAGCCTGTATTTTGCCACCCTTATACACTGATGATGCTAGGCGTTCTAAAGGCATGGGAGACGAAGAGGCGAAGCGACAAATAAGCCGCGAGCTAAGTCATAACCGCGCGGATATTACGGAGTGTTACTTGCGATGAAGGAGGCTTCTGTGGAGATGGACGTCGTGAATGATGATAAAACACGAAAAATATTCCAATGGCTCGCCATACAAGATAGGGAAACTTTACTTGTGGTCATGGCCTCTACATATACGAGATGGACACAATGTAAGGATGTTATGCCTAATGAGACGGCCGCTAAAATGATGCGTACAGCCTTGCTACAGTCGGCAATCCACTGTGGTTATGGCGATGAGGCCGCATACAGGACAAGTCGCAGTATATCTCGCGAAGCGGCCCAAGGAATTACCGCACGCCGAAAAGCACGAGCTGAGGGCTATAGATCCCATCGGCAAAAGGTGCAAATCTGGATGGCCAAAAATTTCGGTAAAATCGTGGATTTACGGACTACAGGATTAAGCTGGCGACGTGTTTCCATGGCAATTTACGTTGAGCATGGCATCAAAATTAGCCACAACACATTGTACAAACGTTGGGAGGCGACTTATGGCGCGCGAGCAAAAAGTATCTTTAATTGAAGCGGAACCTCTGGTGCTTTTTGACTATGAGAACAATGGTCATAGCACCCGTATTACCATTTCCGCGTATCGAACCAATCTCCGTAAGCGTGATACTGGGCGCGAGCTACGTGGACACACGGTGCAAAACCATGTGGACTTTACGTTCTGTGGCGTTCAGCTTACTCAATCGTATAAGGCACTTAACGGCATCCTTGCCCTTGTCATGGCCTACGAAAAAAGGCAGTTCAGCGCAGGAACTTCAAGCCTAAGCATGCAAGTTCCCCACGAGAAATACTCCAATCTCTATGCCTTCTCACGTCTTGGCAAAACACCGCAAGGCCATACGATTATGGAGATTGGCCTTACACGAAAGCTAGAGGCTGGCATGGTCAGATTGTCTCAGAGTATGCATATTGGCTATGCCTATGCTTTCCATAACGCATTGTTGAAAGCCATGAACTGGATTGCCCCAGTGCAAGGTGTGGAGCATGTGGAGCGGTACTAATTTATTGTATTTCCTTTTCATGTGTGATTACTGGCTCAATAAAGTAACCTTGTTTTACTGGAGCGTCTGAGTCATCAGCGATTGAAGCAAGCGCGGCAGAAAGCAACATACATACAATATCCTTAGACATATGAGGTGCCCCTTCAAGGGTATCTAGGAATGGAGTGCCATTTTTATTGACAGATGCAATCATGACGACTGCATTGTCACTATGTTCGGTTTCCAAAAGCTCTCTTATGGTACTAATGTTGCTTTCAACTAGTTCTTTCTTCATGGATACTCCTTTGATATATATTGTATGATTATACCATATGGAGTGTTTTTTGACAATATAGAATACAAAAAAGCACACCCGTTTGAGTGTGCTTTTTGCGTTCCATAAACTTACGCCCTAGTAGCGACTAGAATAGTGGCTTCGGTGGCTACTATGACTGCTGTGGCTTGAATGGCTGCTATGACTACTGTGACTATAATGCCACGCTAAGAAGTTAGAATTCTTTTGTTGCTCAATAATATCAGTGAAGTAAAATGTATCACTCATCTTTGCAACGTCAAGCTGCCCTTGTTCAGCACCCTTAGTATCAACACTCGCCTTGCTTAGGTCGGGACTTGCAAACAACGAGCCTGCAAAGCCCACAAGCATACAAAGTCCATAAATAATTCTTCTCATAATAACGGCCTCCTTATAGGGTTTATGTCTTGTACTGGTAAAATTGCGGACGTAGTAAAAAAGCCAGCACACGACTCTTGCACCATGCAACCATCGCATTTTTCATGAAAATTGTTTTTCCATTGTGAGATGGATTGTGTGGCAAAGATGCGTACATCTTCATGGCACATGCACAATGGAATATTATATATGGATACTGGCAAGCCTCGGTGATATAGTGTCAAGACGGCTTGTCGTAGCTCTTCTTTATATTCAGAAGGTGCGGCATATATTACTTCTTTATTCTTTTCTGCATCGCCATGAACTTCCATTCCCATAAAAGCATAATGACAACAAAATGGGAAATAACTATAGACATATTCTGCAAAATTGGCGAGGCGTACAAAATTCATTTTGGTAATCACATGACGAATTTCAACGGGAACACCGCTCTGAGCAAGGTTGTATATACCATTTTCTGTGGCGTTACGGCTTCCTTTTGCACCCACAATAGTATCATTGATTTCGTCTATGTCGCTATGTAGCGAGATGCAGAATAGTACTTTTGCATGAGCGGCTTTCACAACGTTGCCGACCTGTTTTGCAAAATCCATATCCGCAAAAGTCTTGCCGTTGCTGAGAACACTTATTTCAGCTTCTGGGTGCTCCATCACACAACGCTTTAAAATATTTATGAAATCATTTTTTACAAGCGTTGGCTCACCACCTGTCAGGCAAATAGTCGGGATACTTTGACCTTTCAGTAAATCAAGAATTGTGTGGGCCTCGGTAATAAGCGTTACGTCATGCGGCTTTGTGGGCTGAGGACACATTAAGCATCTGCAATTACAGGACTCTGTAAGCATCAAAGCATTATCGCGGCCGCCGTGCTCCCATAACACAGTCAAAGAATGCTCATTGAATTTGACCACATCGCCATCAGCAAGACCATCGCAATCTACTTGGCTTAACGACGCAAAAGCAGGGAGACCAAAGCCGCCCGTGGACTGCGGAGAAATGCACGCCTTATAGCCGAAGCACTTCCAGCTTGCGTCGCTAATCAAGGCGTACTTATGCCGTTGCCCAAGGCTTTTGGGATTGCGCGTGACCATCGCGATGGTTCCCACAAGGCTTTTGTCCTGCAAGGGCGTACTATACTGAAGTTCTTTCATGGCTAGGCCCCCACCCTTGCTATGTCAGGGTTGCGTGTAATCCAGCTCCAAATGATGGCTTTTTCACGCTCGGAGCTGTCCTTCCAAAAGGCAAACAAGCCGGCCAGAATGCCCTTGTGCTTCACACAAAATGGCGTTTGCGCCATGTTGCGGACTTCGTGACCGCATTCCAGATAGTTACGCACAGGGTCAGTGCCACAATAGGCTTGATAGACGCAATGAGCGCAGTGTGGCGTGGTTTCGATGCAAGAGCCTGCCGTGAGATTTTGGAGCTGTGCCCCTGCAAAAATATCGTGGTAGAAGTCTGTTTTGACGTTGCCTAAGTAAAAGTGGCGGTCCCCCATACGCGCAAGCATTCGTGCTTCATCAGTGGGGAAGACCGAGCCGTCAAAGTCGTAAATAACGCCGCCAATGCCAGCACCTGCTGGTGACTGCAAGTCGACGAAGCCCGTAGAAAATGGCGTCAAAATGCGCGAGAAAAGCAGTGTGGCAAAATATTCTGGGAAATATTGTTCTTCATTCTTTTTAATGATATAGCGCAGAATTTTTAAATAATTTTCTACGAAGTGGTGCATGTCATAGCTAAGTTCTTGCTCATGCTCGGCGGCAAAACCATAGGGATTGAGCGAGCGAATAAAGACGCCGTCAAGGCGATTGTCGATGTACTCATCCACAACACTTTGCAGGCTATCAATGGATTTGCTCGACGTGGTCATGAGAGCATTCACGGATTCATGGCCGCAAATGGCGCGACTAAGGGCTAATTTTTCTTTGAAAAGTTGGTATGTGCCCGTGCCTATGCGCGGCTTTCTGCACGCGTCATGAAGAGCTTCAGGACCGTCGAGCGAGGTGGAAATACTGATGGAGTGCTCTTTGCAAAAGCGGAGCTGTTCTTCTGTGATGGCGATGAGGTTGGTACAAAGTACGAAGCTTAAAGTTTTGTCGGCAGGAGCGTTTTGTTTTGCATACAGAACGCTGTGCTCAAGCGTGGCCCAATTGAGAAGCGGTTCGCCGCCTTGAAATTCGATTTTGATATTGTTTGACGGACTCTGGAATATGCAATCAATAATCTTTTTAGCCGTTTCTTTGCTCATGTCGTAAATGTGCGCGTCATCATCAGCGCACGAAACTTGGCAATATTCACATTTCTGATTGCACCGTAAGGTAATGACCATCATGTGTAAGGATGTAAAGTCACGCAAAAAGGCTTTTCTCGACCTATATTTTGCCGTAGTTTTTCTAATGGCGACTTGCGTGTCGTCTTCTGCTAGAAAAAGTTTGCTCTTTAGATTGTAGAATGAAGGATTCTTACGCGGCAATAGGTCACGAATGAGCAGGTCAAAATCTTCGCTTGTAAGAAAGATAAAGTCGCCACACTCGTTGGCTAAAAGAACATCATCTTGAAATCGAGCAAATTGAAACGGCAGAAGTGTGTACATGCTACAGCTCTACAGGGGAAAAAGCGTGCTGTACAATGGTCTTACGAATATCACTAAAGCGTCTGTCCAACTCTACACGAATTTGCTGGTCGATAAGCTCGTTCATCATGTTCTTGAGCGTTTCCATAGGCAGAGCTTTGCCTTCTTTGTCTTGCGCGGTGATTTCAATAGCGGACTCGTTGGCAGGTTGCACGGAGATATAATATGATGGTGTGAATTTTCCCAACGCCGCTAGCACCGCAGACTCTTCAAAGAATTGTTTGCTCGCGACGATGGTGCCTGTGCCGTTTTCGTTGAGGAAGAAGGGGGAATTTGACATGTCCATCTCCATATGGTGCAAAATGTAGTTTTGCTTGGTGGAACGCTGAAGTCTCAAATAATAGCTGTTAAAATTTAACCTATAGCGTAAAAAGTTTAAAATCAAGCTTTAAAGATGAAGAATAAGCGTAAAAGATTAACATAGTCAGTATTGCCAGTATGCTAAGGTTTTCTAAAATGGAGCCAGTGTCATGGAAGAAAATCAATTACTGATTGTGTTGGGTGAAAATATAGCGAAGCAAAGAAAACGTCTCAATATGAGTCAAAAAGAGTTAGCAATTTCATTGGATATAAGCCAACAGTCGTTGGTACGCATTGAAAAAGGACAAATGGCTCCCAAAATGACAAGGCTTCAAGACGTTGCTAATCACTTGCAGTGTCCCGTATCCTATCTATTCAAGACTGATGAAGAGTTGCTCTCAGACCGCGCAAAAGTTATGGCGCATGTGCTTGATGATTTACCTGTTGAGGCACAAGAAATGATTGTTGATGCTGTCTCTATTATGGCGAAGGTGATGAGGGGATAACTTAGTATTTAGGACTAAAAAAGTACTATATTTAAAGTAGCTTGACATGCTATTATTTTTTTAGCATACTTTTTTTGCCATATACGTAGGTATATGGGGAGATATTTACATGTCAAATGGCCACGTGCGCTTATTTCTATATTTATCATGAAATGACCTCGTTGTACATTAGGTGTAATTGCGAAGCTAATGTTGCTAATTCAACTAGCTTAGCCAATAATCTAATCACATTTGCTTTATTCTAGGGTGCATCTGTATAAATTTTCTGAGTTTATACAGTAGGAAGCTCTTTTAAAAGAGAGCTAAAAACCAGAAGAGCGTTAACGGGATTACCTTAGTCCAAGCTCTTCTGGTTTGAGCAAATATGGCACATGGAGTGGCGCATGATAGAAAATGCAGAGTGGACGCCTAAAATAAAAAAATATTTGCATTTTGATGCCCCTATATCACAAAGAGAAGCTTTAAAACTTGTAAAAAATAAATCAAAAATAAAAAAGCATAGTTTTTTCCCTTTTTTATCTGTAACTGTTGTTACAAGCAAAACAGAAGGAAAGAAAAAAAACTTTGAGCGTAAACGCAAAGAAAGAATCATAAGCTACGCATCACATGTCGATTCCCATATATATTCATATTATAATTATCTCCTTTCTAGTTTGTATGAATCTAAAGTGCATGAATATAAAATACATACAAATGCCATTGCATTTAGAAAATTAGGTGGTAAATGTAATATTCATTTTGCAAAAGATGCTTTTCAAGGAATAAAAGAATTATCCCCATGTGTTGCATTAGTATTTGATGTGAAAGGTTTTTTTGACAATATTGATCATGCAATATTAAAACACGCATGGTGTGAAGTTCTGTCTGTGGATAAACTTCCAGAGGATTATTATGCTATTTTTAAGTCACTAACTCGCTATAGTTATGGCAATAGAGATGCCATTTTTAAGCATTGTAATATTACAAAAAATAGCAAGAAAAATGGTTTAAAACGAATTTGCGACATTAAATTTTTTAGAAATAATCTTCGTAAAGACTTTATTATTCGTCACAAAGAATCCTATGGAATCCCCCAAGGATCTCCTATAAGTGGTCTGTTATCAAATATCTATATGATGAGCTTTGATAAAGCTATTGTTCGCTCTGCTGAAAAACTAAACGCTAAATACTACAGATATTGTGATGATATTCTTATTATTTGCAAAGTAGAAGATAAACTCTTATTTTTTAATATGGTTCATGATTTACTCGCAAAACTTAAACTGAAAACAAATTCAAAAGATCAAACAGTGCTGTTTGATTGTGAAAGTCCAATTTCAAAATGTAGCCAACCTTTACAATATTTAGGTTTTATATTTGACGGACAACAAGTATGTATTAGGTCTTCATCTCATATGCGTTGTCTATCTCGCATGCGTCAAGCTGTATCTCTCGCTAAACAAACACAAAGGAAATATAATAAGATACGACTTCGAAAAGGCCTGCAAACTAAAGCAGTATATCGAAAGAAACTTTACTCTCGGTATTCATACCTAGGAAAAAGGAATTATATTACATACGCACACAGAGCAGCAAAAATATTCGATGAGCGTGCAATAAAGCGTCAAGTAAGGCCACTTTGGGGGTATTTACGCGAGCTAATCAAGGGAGAAGATACGAAAGGTTGAGCCTGCCATAAACTTGCGAAATAGCGTGGCAGTAAAATTTTTACAATCCCACTGCCGGATACATCCTTATCTTGTATCCCGCAGTGTTATTTAGAGTACATTGGCCATGCTACATTGATTTTGAGTTCTTTAGACTTCACTTGGTGGTGCTCGGCACGTAGCACGTCTTAACAAAAACATAACTATTTCAATAACTTGATAATTTCTTGTTTAATTCGCACGCGCTCCTGCCGAACGGCTGTCAGGTCGTATGTGAGAGGCGTGGGTACTGGATTAATTATCGCGGCCTCCATAGATTTAACATATTGTAATTGTTGAAAAATTTCTTTTTCAGCGGTGCATAGTGTGCGATATTGGCTTGTAATCTCTATACGCAGATCTTCTAGTTTCGTGTACCAGTGACACTGAACGCCTCTCTGTGGAGGTAGCGTCGTGTATAGGTCATCGCTATCCCACACTACGTGCTCGCCGATCTTACAACAGGCGCTCCAGACTAGGCCACGTGGGCTGTCGGCGTGCGGTACAGTAACGAGCCGATAAAAAACTCCTTTCCCACGCTTTGAAATAATTTTATTTGTAATTCCAGTAAGTTGTGACATAAGTTTTTGCCATTCTTCCCCTTCCGTCGTGACTGCCGTGAGGCTCGTCAATAAAATTTGTGTGTCCTTCATACAAATCGTGTTTGGGAAGGGGGGCAAATAGCGACTAGATTCTACAAATATGTTAATATGCTCGCTTTATATGTGACATTTTTGAAAAACTATATAATTTTATTATTTAAATACAATGTGTTATAAAATAAAAAATTATTTCAAAATTTTGTCTATACGCTTCGCAGTCGAGAAAATCCGCGAGCCTCAATACCAGTTATAGTGCGCTGAAGATTTTCCTAAGCCCCATAGTGTACTCCATAAAAAAAGGGGAGGCACCTTCTTAGAAAAAGAACATGCCTCACCTACAAGCATAACAAATATACTTGTATTCTAGATAGTTATATAGCAACTTACAGTTTGCCAAACTTGTAATCAGTAGCCCACCACATACTCGCTTACAAATATACTTTTATCGAAAATTATTGAAAAAAATATTTTCCCTCCCACCCCAAAAAACGCGTGTGCTTCTGTTGTGCGTCAAGGCGTACAAAAAAATGACCTTACTTCTTATGAATAGGTTGATATTTAAAGTACTTACCATATATTTTTTGTGCGTCACTAATGGTGCAGATGTTGACCCCAAAAGTGCCCAAATCACGACGCACTCGCGAGGCACGCGAGTTGTCCCCCTGTCCCCACTGTAGACAGTGGGGACAGGGGGACAGGTCCTTAGCGCTTACCTCGGGTCACGATATCATTCGTTTTGCATAAACGATGCACCGTGTCTTTATCGATAGACAACGCCTCTCCAATACTACGAAGAGAGCCTCCACTTCTGATTGTCCACGAAAAAGTGAGCCACACGCTCATGAATTTTTGAGCCACTAACGCTCACGAAAAAGTGAGCCACCTTAATTTTGTTTTTTTGAGGTTTTGAGGCGATACGACTCCC
>JAWXUA010000037.1:0-19024 GCA_044433065.1 Pseudomonadota bacterium | reverse complement strand
GGGGAGGGGAACCCTTTTCAAAGGGTTCCCCTCCCCCAGTCTAACTAACTACCTAACTGACTAACTTAACCTTGCCCGTCGGCGATGACTTTCCAAACGTCCCAGAAAGCTGGGAAGGACTTGGAGACACAGGCTGGGTCATCGAGGTTCACGGTGACGCCGCGCAGTCCGAGGAGTGCGAGACTCATGGCGATACGGTGGTCTCCGTAGGAAGAAAAAAGGATGGTGGCTTGGGGCTCGATGTTCACGCCGCCATGGATGGTCATGCCATCGTCGTGGGCTTCAGCGACGACACCAATCTTAGCCAGCTCAGCAATAGGCGCTGCGATGCGGTCACACTCTTTTATGCGTAAATGTGCGGCGTTATAGATAGTTGTGGAACCTTCAGCAAAGGCCGCAAGCACAGCAACTGTGGGCACGAGGTCGGGGCAGTGGCCCATATCGACCTTGATGCCACGGAGCTTGGAGGGGTAGACGGTGATGGACTGGGCCTCTTGGTTGATGGTGATTTTCGCGCCCATGGCTTCGAGGATATCGAGCATGGATCGGTCACCCTGAATGGAATTGGCGCGGAGTCCGCAGACTTCCACAGGCTGTGTGCCTAGTGCACCTGCGGCTAACAGATAACTTGCGCCAGACCAGTCGCCCTCGACAGCGTGTTTGCCGGCTATGAATGGGGCTGACTCCATGATGAAACGCGTGCCAAAGGGCACAGCTTCGCTGATGGTGCGCCAGTCGGTGACGAGCCATGGGCTTTGGTCTTCAGGGAGAGATGGGTCACGGGTTTCCACGGTGAAGGGCACGCCGTAATCTTCTAGAGCTTGGAGCGTGAGGCCGACGTAGGGCCAGGACACTGCCACTTTACCACCAACGGTGATGCGTAGGAGGCCATTCGTCATGTTAGTCATGTTCATCATGGGGGCGGCTAGGAGCAGACCTGAGAGGAATTGGCTTGACATGTCCATGCCGAGGACCACGTCGCCACCGTCCTCTATTGCTAGGCCAAAAGTATTGATGTGCAGAGGTGGGTAGCCATCCTTATCCATATAATGAATTTCTGCGCCCAATTGTCGGAGGACATCCACCAGCTCGCCGATGGGTCGGTCGTGGAGGCGTGGTGCTCCATGGATACAGAAGTGTCCGCGGCCTGCGGCTAAGATGGCGGTGAGTAGGCGGCATGATGTGCCTGATTCGTGCATGTCGCAGGATAGGGGTGCTATGGTTGGCTCTTCGCTAGCAGCTGGGGTGGTAGTAGAGGTCGCTGCGGTAGGATTTTCAAGTCCTTTTAGATTGGCTAGATTGGCCACCACCGTTTCACCATTAAGCCCTGTGCCACGGGGAACGCCAGCCATACCCGTGACCGCGTAGGTTCCAGCTTCGAGGCGTGTAATGCGTGCCCCTGCGGCTTCGAGAACGGTTCTGGTTCGGGTCAAGTCAACGCTTTCAAGGACATTGTGGACGACGGACTCACCAACAGCCAAGGCCGCCCCGATGAGTGCACGGTGTGAGTGTGATTTGGATGCGGGGGCTTGTACTGTAATTGTTGGCATTGGGTCCTCTTTTACGGGGAAATTTGTTTGGTTATGGGTGGTTGTGTGGGGGGGGCGCCCCTTGGGTACCCCCCCAGCCATCCTAACTCTTTTTCATATCTAAATAATTACCAACGCCATAACTACCCAGAATTCTAAGCGTTTGGCATAGGTCACGCAAAGTACCAACAAGGGCAGCATGCTGTGGAGCATTGAGGTTGCATTCCATGTCGACGAAGAAGACGTAGTGCCACTGGCCACCAGCGAGGGGGCGCGATTCCAGTTTGGTCATGTTCACACCACTGCTTGCGAGGAGGGTGAGCACAGCGGACAGGGAACCGGGCTTGTCGGGCAGCGTGAAGAGCACGGAGCTTTTCTCTTGCGCGTCAGCACAGCCGCTCCCACAGGTATTCGTGGTGGTGGGCAGCGCTACGGGCGCGGCGACACCGTCAGGGCTTGCAGGACCAATAACCACGAAGCGCGTCCAGTTTTGATGCTGGTCTTCGATGGTTGTGGCAAGGACGTTGATGCGGCAGAGTTCGCCAAGGCTGCGGTGTCCGATGGCAGCTGAACCAGCTTCATCTTGGGCACGACGGGCTGCTGCGGCGGTGGATTCCGTGGGGATGATTTTGACCTTGGGTAGGTGCATACGCAGCCAGTGGTCGCATTGGGCAAGAGGTTGCGGATGCGAGTAGACTGTGTGGATGTCACCGAGGGTGCTTTCCTTGGAGAGCAGACAATGGCTGATGCGCGCGTAGAATTCCGCGTGGATGTGGACATTGTACTCGAGGAAGAGGTCAAAACTTTGGCCAACGGAGCCGCGGAGCGAGTTCTCGAGAGGCACGACACCGAGGTCGCATTGGCTATCTTGCACAGCGCGGAAGACTTCGGTGAAATTGCCTTGGGGTTCGTAGATCATGGATTGACCGAAGAAATCCACTGAGGCGAAGTAGGAGAAGGTGCCTTCTGGTCCTAGGTAGGCGATGCGCTGTGGGCGTTGTAGGCTACGGGACGCTGAGAAGATTTCTCGCCAAATGGCGCGCAGGTGGTCGTCGGTCAGGGGGCCGCTGTTGGCGTCCGTGAGACCTTCGAGCACTTGGCGTTCGCGCTGTGGTCGGAAGATAACTTCGGGCTTATTGGTGTCGCCTTCTTTGGCCTTGGCACGTCCTACAGCGAGGGACAGTTCGGCTCGGCGATTGAGCAGGCTCAAAAGCTCTTGGTCGATATTGTCGATGCCTTGGCGGATGGCGGCTAGTTCGGGCGTCACGGCTTCTGGTGCAGCTTCTGGTGTGGTTTCTGGATTAGCCGCTGGAGAGCTCGCGCTATCCTTAGCCCACTCAGACTCTTCGGTATTGCAATGTTCAGCCATATTAAGACTCGCTGATGTCTTCGGTGATGCGCATGCCAAAGTGACGGCCAGCTACGTCGGAGCGGCACAAGACCTGATCGCCTTCACGCAAAGTCACGACGCTCACAGGCGTGCCATTGGGTCTGGTCAAGCAAATGGTTTCAGCATTCTGTAAGAATACAGCACCCTTAGTATTAACGCCGTCGTCGCCCTTAATGACCGCTTCAATATAAAGCATAGGTCGGACTTCCACTTTAAGGCGGCCCACAGTTGCGATAGATGTTTCGCCCTGAGCGTCCACGATGAGCACTTCTGTACCTTGCTGCAATTCGTCAAGGTAGGTGGTTTTGTCCTGTGGCATGACGGCATACGCGTGCACAGCACCAGCATTGATGCGGAATGGGCGCGAGGCCACATAATTATTGTGCTCGGTTTCAGCGTGCGCAAGGAAGGTGAAGGCACTAGAATTGCCCACAAGCATGCCCTGACCGCGCTTCATACGGGTCATGGTGTCCACGCAAACGCGGTGCCCGAGGCCAGCAGCTTTCACAGCTGTGATGGTGGCTGGTAAGAGCTCGAGGTGCCCTTGGGATATGGTCATTTCGGCTACCATGGTTTTGAGGTCTTCGATGGCAGACGGCAGGACGACCAAGGTGTCCACGCCGCGCTCAAGGATGCCAGCGGCGAGGCGTGCCTCATCGAGATTTGCCACTTGTACAGCAAGCTTTTTGGCTACCATATCTGAGCATGCCAGCAGGTTTTCCACAGGGATGATTTCCCAGCCATGTTCCAAGCTTACGAAAGCGTTGGCGTCGCTTGGGTCTAGCGTAGCTGCGGCTTGAGCCACAACGTCCTCATCGGACTTAGCTAGCAGAGCAACTCTTGGTGCATCTTCGTATGCCAAGACTGTGCAACGCGCAAGGCTTTGAACTTCTTCAACAAAATCAGCAGGAACAATCAAGGTGTCCACGCCAGACTCAAGGGCCAAGGTCACATGGACCTTATCGAATGGCACGCTTTGGAATACAATTTTACGCATTATCTTTTATCCTTTAGCCCTTATTTGTGAGGTGAGGCGTTGGAGTTGTCGGTTGTTTGCTTTGTGATTAGTTTGCAAGCGAGGTCATTTTGTTTTCTGGCGAGCATAACGAAGCCAGAAAACAAAAGAAGCCGCTTGTTATTCACCTTCGCCGTTCATCTGAGCCAAAGCCTGCTCCATAGTCCAGTCTTCATGCACAAGACCACGCAGAGCGCGAACCAAGCAAGGTACGTTTTCGTGTTGGAAGACGTTACGGCCAACGGACAGGCCAGAACCACCAGCGCGAACAGAGTCATGCACCATTTGCAAGAAGCTTTCAGTGGAGTCAAGCTTTGGGCCACCAGCGATAACAACAGGCACGCAGCAAGCTTCGGTCACGCGAGCGAAAGAGTCCATGTCGCCAGTGTATGGGACTTTAATAACGTCTGCGCCAAGCTCTTGAGCCACGCGAGCGCAGTGGGCAACAACTTCTGGGTCGTATTCATTGGAGATTTGTGGGCCACGAGCGTACATCATGGCAAGCAGAGGCATGCCCCAATCAGCAGCTTGGGAGGACACGCGGCCAAGGTCAGCCAGCATATTGCGTTCCGTCGCGTCGCCCAAGTTCACCTGAACAGAAACACCGTCTGCGCCCAATTTGATGGCGTCTTCAACGGTTGCGGTCAAGGTTTTTGCATTAGGGAACACAGACAAAGACGTGCTCGAGGACAAGTGCACAATGAGACCAACGTCGCGGCCACCAGAACGGTGGGAGCAGCGCACAAGGCCCTTATGCATCAAAACTGCGTTGACGCCAGCTTCTGCAACGTCGTTTACAGCTTTACGCATGTCAATCAAGCCGTCAATAGGCCCAACAGTCACGCCGTGGTCCATAGGAACAATGATAGAACGGCCAGTTTCACGATTGAACAATCTTTCAAGGCGTACATTTTTTCCGAGCAACATGGTGTTTTCCTTTTTTGTTTTGATTTTCTTGTTTTTTATGTGGTGGGAAGCATTTTGCACAAAAAAAAGGGCCACTGGTTGTATCCAACCCGTGACCCTGTATCTCTAGCACTTCGTAAATCTCTGTAATTTACGCGCACTCCATCAGGCCACGGGTATTCCCATAGCTAAAAAAGTACCAAAAAAAGTAGGTACCGAAGGAGGTGGCGTTAATAAACAAAGATTGCATGATATTCATACCTTTTCTTGCATCCAAAAAGACGCAATTACAAGAGAAATATATCGGACACAACAGTACAGCACGACGCTATAAAAGAAGTCCGACCTGTTCATACATGAACTGACAATATTACTAGGCCCACTATGACAAAGTTGTCAAGAGAAATGTGAAGGGAAATGGTTACATTTTTGATTTTGTATGGCGATGGAGAGCAATATACAAGAGCTATGGATTGTCGTGCTTGGGCTGTGGGCTATTTTATCCGGGCGTTAGACCGTTTTATCAGGCCGGTAGACCGTTTTATCAGAACGGTAGGCTGTTTTATCAAAACGGTAGGCTGTTTTATCGGGCCGAACTAGGGACCTTATATATTGATAAAACCCCTTCATGGATTGGCTCATGGCTGCGGCAGAGTTTTCGCTCGACCATTTTTTGTTTCGCCTCAAGGGTGGCCACAAATCACCGTAAAAAGCACCTCATGGCTAAAAAAATATTATTTCATTTTTTTGGTTGACAAAGAGCGTCAATATTTATAGAAGACTTCTCCTGCAAGGGCAGTTAGCTCAGCTGGTAGAGCATCGCCTTCACACGGCGGGGGCCACAGGTTCAAGTCCTGTACTGCCCACCACGTTGCAGGGTAGTTTTCAGACTGTGCACGCAGTCACCATTTGCGGAGCGGTAGTTAAGTCGGTTATAACGCCGGCCTGTCACGCCGGAGGCCGAGGGTTCGAGTCCCTTCCGTTCCGCCAGTCACTAATGAAGTCGACACCAAGTGTAAAAAAAGCTTGCGTATCAAAAAGACTTCTTGTATATATTTCCCGTGCTTCTCTCCTTGTGAAAGAAGCTTTATGCGGAGCGGTAGTTAAGTCGGTTATAACGCCGGCCTGTCACGCCGGAGGCCGAGGGTTCGAGTCCCTTCCGTTCCGCCAGTCCACAAGCTTTGTTGCTATGCTTATGTGTGACACATGGCAAGTTTACAAAGTCTTATATATCTCCATAGCTTAGTGCATTGCACGAAGCACCATGCGGAGCGGTAGTTAAGTCGGTTATAACGCCGGCCTGTCACGCCGGAGGCCGAGGGTTCGAGTCCCTTCCGTTCCGCCACTTTTCAAAAAAGGATGAAGCTTAGGTTTCATCCTTTTTTTGCGTCTTGTGCTTGGGCGATTGTTCTGTTAGCTGTCATCAATATGCAGATGCTTGGGCAGTCATAGATATATATTATATATATCATGTTGAGGGCATCTATGTATTGTTCTTGGACTACTGTGTACGCATGTAGCATGTGTCTATGTACGTATATAGTGTCTATTTCTATTATATACTATTTGTTTATGTTCTTTGTTTGGCTTCTTTAGTGTCTTTATATTCATGGTAAGGAAATAGTTTTGCATAAGGAAAATACGTCATCAAACGCTTGTGATAATGCATTGTCATTGTCTCGTACGTATGCTGTACCATCATGGGTTATGGCTGGAACTATTTACGATAATGCGCACTTTATTCTTGCTAAAAATAGAGAAGCCCAATCTCTCAAAACAGGCAATATAGCCACCAAGAGCACCCTTCACATTGCTGAAATAGGTCTTTGCTTTTTTGAAACAGCGTCATGCATTGCATATACTGAGGATGATTTGCCTATGGCGTTGGTGGATTTGCCATTCACGTGGCATGTGCATTTGCCATCGGATTTACCGTGGTCTGACGGCGGTAGAGCTGCTGCACGTATTGCATTGGAACTTATGGATAAAGTAGCTTTTTTGGGTGCGAGGAGGGCTGTATTGCATCCGCCTGTATGCTGTGCTGATGAAGCGGTCTTGCTGTGCGATTTTATGTCTGTGTGGGTGGCATCTGGTCGTTGTGCTGAGGATGTTCATATAGAGAATATTGATGGTCATGATTTGCTCAGCTTATGGCCGACCATAGAGACTCTTGGCTGTCGGGTGTGCTTGGATACGGGGCATCTTTTGGCGTACAGACAGGATGCGTTGCGCGATTTTCTTTTGGGGCTTGATGGAGTCGTAGGTAACGTTGAGTCAGAAGATACTGATTTTATTCACTTTGCGTCATATAATAAGGCAGCATTGGCGCGTGTTGGCATGATGCATCTTTGTGGTGTGCGAGTCAATGGTAGTGGGCGTCATGCACCGCTGACGGTGTTTGGTCCTGCTGAACGTGCGTATATTGCGGCCATTTGTGGCGCTGTACCGTGTGATACTGTGATGATGCTTGAGTTGTTTACGTGGGAACATGTGGTGGCTTCGTGGCCTTTGGTGCGTGAGTGGGTTTAGTCGAGTAAGAGGAAGAGAAGAGGGTAGAGAAGACAAAGCCAGAGGATAAAGGCAGAAGACAAAGCCAGAAGGCAAAGCCAGAAGCCGAGCACATCTTTTTTACTCTTTTGCCTTTTTGGCTTTCCCTCTCCTGCCTTTTTCTTCCATCTCTTATTTTTTCCCCTCCCTCAGTCTTCCTCCCCAATAATCTCAATCAGCCAATCACTCCCTACAACCAACTACGCACCACGCTTACGAGGTGCGGTGAGCATTTTGTAGATGAAGGTATCGACGTTGGAGCCTTGGGCTTGGGCGAGGGGTATTTCAGCGCGGGCCATGGCTTTGTGTCCACCAGCAGAGCCAACGGCGTGGAATTTTTCGTGAGCGAAGCGCCCAAGATCGCGGAAGGTTCCGTCGCCACGGAAGATGACGACGATGGTGTCGTTATAGACGCCACAGACAGCGAGCCATCGGATTTCGTGGACACGCATAAAGAAGTCAGCGATGACGACAAGGATGTCGGGGTTTTCTACGTCGCCAAGAAAAACGTAATGACCTGAGGCACATGGCCTGCGTGCTGCGATGGCGCGAGAAAAGGCGTCCATCCATTCCATGCGGTATTCACTGCGTGCGATGCTGAGCAATAGCGCGTGCTTGGAGAATTTGGAGAGGTAGCGGTATGCGCGGATGTCAACGTCGCCAGCACCACGTTCAAAACTTGCAGTGTCGGTCTTGATGCCGTATTGCAGCGCAGTGGCGAGCAACCGGTCTGGCCGGATACGCATATTGTAGAGGATTTCGGTCATGATGGTGCTACAGGCGCCATATTCTTGACGAATTTCGGTGAACTCAGCCTCTACTGGGTGCTCTTGAGAGATAGGATGATGGTCGATGACAACGGAGAATTTGATGCCAGCAAAGTTCACATGGTGATGCGGCTGTGAGTCGACCATGGCGAAGCGGTCGAATTGTGCAACCACTGTGGGATTGCATTTGAGCATGGGGATACGCAGGTCACGGGCCATAGCGAGGTTGTCTGGCCTCGTGATATCGTTGACGCGAGCGATGGCGACATCAGCCACGCGCGAACGCATGATACGTCGCAGCGCAAGGGCTGAAGCCATGGCATCTGGGTCTGCGTTGATGACGATGAGCCAGCGTTCGTCACGGTGGAATTGGTTGACGAGTCGCGAGACCAGCGCGTCAAGTTTGCGAAAATAAGCCATATGTGCACCTAGTCGGTTCATTGGCCAGAGCTCTTATGGTGCTTAGGCCAATATGACGGCGTTGGTAACGCGTCGAATTGTATGGTTTTTTGAAGGGCTACGTGATGTATTATTTATCGGTAAGTTATCGAGTTATTACCGGTAGGTGTTAGGACTACTACCGGTATGTCGCTCATCACGTGTACGCCAGAAAGATAGCCAAGCGAAGCCAAACTAAGCCAGAAAGGTCGTCAGATTAAGCTAGATTAAGCCAAGCTAAGCCGCCAAACTAGCCCGTCAAGCTAGGCCAAGACCTAAGCTTCCCAAATGGTCAGGCGCTCGTCAGGGAACTTATGCTCCTCAATAAAGGCAGCCACAAGACCTTCATCGCCATCAGGAACAATAGCCACAAATTGGCCCTTCACTTCAGCAACGTGCTTGGTAAATGCTTGGAAACGCTCGATAAGCTCAAGCTCAGCGTACGTCTCAGGCATGCAAATCTCAAAGACAAAAGGGATACCCTTGCTGTTTACAGCTTGCATATCTGGGATGTGTCCATCAATAGGCTTAGGCTCTGGAATGTCTTCAGCATCGGCGATGCAAATGTCACGGAAACCGCCTTCAACCAAGGCGTCATAGGTCACTTCAAGCAAATCTTCGTAGTCGAGATCATCTTTGCTAGGCTTGTTGTCTGCCATAATATGCTCCAAAAAATAGTTGTTGATTGTTGTGCCGTATATTTACGGTAACACACCATACCAGATGCTATGGCGAGGCACAAGGCTTTTAGTGTGGGCTTGGCTGGCGGCTAGTGGGAAGTGGAAGAGAGAAGAGAAGCGAGAAGAGAAGCGAGAAGAGAGAAGAAGAGAGAAGAGAAGAAAGATGCGCTTAGCCACTCAACCGACTATAGGTTACGGAAGCATGCCCCCGTACAGCTTTATGCTTGAGGATACCTTGCAAGGATGGAAGGATGTAAGGATGGAAGGACGCACAGCGAAAAACTGACGAGCTTAGAAAGCATATTCGTTAACTAGGAACACCGAGGCCCAAAGGTGAAAACCAATGGGCTTTTTTTTGCGTCTAGTGACTGAAGTTTTCTGTAGTAGGATAGAACTATAAAATAGGGCGGAGCGACGGAAAATATTCTTCCCCCTGTAGGGAAAAAATGAGACAGCCCACCGCATGCATGGTCCCCTAAGTAGACTCATGGGGGGCAACTTTACGGAGGCTATAGGGGACTAGAAAAAAATTATGGGGATAGATGGGGATAAAACGCATAGGCCACAAAAAAAGGACCTACACTTTTACGTGTAAGTCCTTGAATTTACTGGTGGGCAATGCAAGAATCGAACTTGCGGCCTTTGGCTCCGGAGGCCAGAAAAGTGGCATTTCATGGGTTTTCAAGGGCCGTCATTATTCGTCATATAAGCTTGTATTTTTAATGGTTTATGTTGTTATTGAACATCACTGTACTTCATAGGAAAACACCCTCCGTCACACGAAAATGTGGCACAGGAGTGGCACAGATTTTGGGGGCATTTTGCGAGGGGTGAGAGACTGAATTTTGCTGATGGTAAGCTAAAGAGGCGGTAGTGCGGTAAGGTTGAAAGTTTTTACAAAAAGTCCATTCTTGACGTCTGAATACTTTAAGATTATCATTCAAGAAAGGATAAGCCATGTATACAATCACCATCTACAAAGACGCACGAGGCCGCGAACCCATAGGCGACCTTTTGCGAGAACTGGCCGCCAAAGCGCCTACAAATAAGAATGCTCGAATACGGCTTAAAAAGATGCAAGACCACATAAAAGCCCTTGGAAAGCACGGCCTTCATCTTGGAATGCCTTATATACGTCACCTTGACGGCGATATATGGGAAATACGACCTACAAGGGACCGCATTCTTTTTTTCAGCTATACCAATGAGCACTTTGTCCTTCTGCATCATTTCGTCAAGAAAACACAAAAGACGCCACAACGGGAAATAGCCCAAGCCAAGCGCAACCTTCAAAATTATATAGAAAGGTACGGATATGACAAGCATCAAGACAGATGACAATATGAAATGCACAACATGGGATGAATTAGAGCAAGAACTTTTCACCCCAGAGCAAATTGCCGCAAGTGACGTGCGCGTAGCTATCATTAGCAAGCTCATTGAAGCACGCGATGCCCAAGCACTTAGTCAACGTGCTCTTGCTGAAAAAGCAGGTATGAAGCAACCCGTTCTGGCACGTCTTGAAAGAGGAATGGTCAACCCACAGCTGAACACGCTTATTAGATTGTTACACCCATTAGGATATACCCTCGACGTTGTGCCGTTAAAGGAAAATGTGCCGGCGTAAAAGAGGGCTACAGATACTATGCTGACATACAAGAGCTATGTAGGAACAGTCGAATACAGTCATGAAGATGAATGCCTTTTTGGCCATATCATAGGCATTAACGACATTATCACCTTTGAAGGTGAGAGCGTTAAAGAGCTACGCATGGCCTTTGAGGATGCCGTAGAAGAATATCTTGCCCATTTACAGCATAGATAAAAAGTTACAGAAGCCTTATTCTGGCCGCTTTCTCTTGCGTATCAACCTTGCATTACACGCTCAACTTGCCATGAAGGCTCAGGTCAACGGCATGAGCTTGAACCAATATGCTGCAGGCGTTTTAGCTCAGACGTAATTGTAGCTGTACGCTAAACGCAAAATATATATATTGCATAAACCCATTCAATACCTAAAATATATGGCATGAAAAAAAGCACGTCATATATTCTCCATCTGCCACTATCATGGAAAGAACCTTGGGATTGAAAAGGATGGCCAACTGATAGTGTTGAGGATGTCTTTGCCCCTACTGGCGCGTGGACGCGGGAAGATAGTTAAGCGAGGGAAAAGCTAAGGAACATTAAGCATATACTCTAAGAATTGAGCATATGTTTGAGAAAGCTTTCTTGTGCTCCGCTGTGCTGTACGCCTTTGCGTGTGATGATGCTCACGGTTTCTTCGGGGAAGAGGTGGCTTAGGGAGATGAATTCAAGAGATTCTTTATAGAGTTCTTTAAAGGGCTCATAGGAAAGAATACAGGAAATGCCCAATCCTGCCATAACGTATTGGGACATAATGGAGACGTTGGGGCTTTCCATGACCACAGAATAGTTCAGGCCAGCACCTTCCATCATGGCATCAAGTAAATTTCGAGCAGAAAATTTTACATTTTTTTCAGGCAGGATAAGAGGGTATTTGGCGATGTCGTAGATCGTAACTTCTTTTTTTGTCAGCTCGTGGCCTTTGGGCACTATGAGAGCGTATTCTGCTTTTTTCCATGGAATTTGTTGTACGCTACCAGGGGCGGTGGAGCCATGGACGATGGCAAAATCGATATCGCCGGCAAGGACATCGTCAATGCAACGTTGTGGCGTTAGGTGACGAAAGTACACAGCAATTTCAGGATATTTTTTTGTAAACTTTTTATAGATATCAGGTATATAGCATTGCATGACGGCAAGAGGGGCGGCAAGGCTGACTCGTCCTGTATATGCGCCTTTAAGCTCTTTTAAATCTTCTAATAAAGTCCGTCTGTTACGCAAGGTATTCTCTGCAAAGGCAAAAACACGTTTACCGGCTTCGGTCAACTGGATACTTTGCTTATTGCCTCGTTCAAAGAGGTCTGTGCCTACTTCGTGCTCAAGTTTTTTAATCTGTTGACTTAGCGCTGACTGCGTTCTGAATGTTGCTTCGGCGGCGCGCGTGAATGAGCCCAAGGTCACTACATTATAAAAGCCCACAAGTTGATGAAATTCCATGTTTCCCTCAAGGTATTTGAATACAGGATTCAATGTGGGTAGCATAGAATTTTACGGCTTGTAAACTGGCATTCCAAGAGCGTCCCATAAAATAAGGGAGGGGGAAATGTTTGCATATTTCCCCCCTCCCTTATTTTATACATAGATTGGCCAAAAGAAGGGCACAAGAAGAAGGATGAGGGCGACGGCGAGGACTTGGACTGGCCAGCCGTATCTGAGGTAATCGAAAAACGAAAGCTCAGCGGCTTTAAGGATAATGATGTTTGAGGCTGTTGCCATTGGAGTTAAGAAGCAAGCGGAGGCCGCCGCTGTGACACCCATAGCGTAGGGAAGTGGGCTTACACCAAGGTCGAGGGCAATGGGGATAATGAGGGGAATCATAATAACAATGGTGGCGATATTGGAAATAATAGTCGTCATTACTGCTGTCAGGATACATGCCGCATAGAAGATGGTGATGGGGTCTGAGATATAGGAAACGATGACATCGGCAAGGACCTGTGCAGCACCGCTTTTTTCCATACCAAGACCGAGGGTGAGGGCACCGGCGAACATGAAATACGTTGCCCAGTCAACACCGCGTAAAGCACCTTCAACTGTGAGACAGCGGGTTATGATGAGCATGACGCCACCGAGCATGGATGCTGTTGCTAAGGGGATAGCGCCTGTTGCCATGACAACGATAACACCTAAATACACAGCGCCTGCTACCCACATTTTAGGATTGTCTGGAACGTCTTCTTCCTCAACGGCCATGCTTTCTGCGCTGAGTTCTTTGTGTGGTACGAGGGTATTGTAGAAAAAGTAGTACATGATGAGGGTTAGGATGAGATAGGGCACGCCATAGAACCCGAATTCAAAGAAGCCAAACACTCGTGAGTCTGGGGCAAGCTCTCCAAGCAGGGCGTTGGTCAGCAGGTTTGGGGCGGTGCCTACGAGGGTCATGGTACCACCGATGGTTGCGGCATAGGCGGCAGGCAAGAGTATTTTTGAAGGATGCATTTTGGCTCTACGGGCAAGGGAGACGAACATGGGGAGCGTCATGGCCGTTACACCTGCATTATTCAAAAAAGCAGATAAGATACCACACATGGCGAGCACTGCAATCAAGAGTGTTTTATCAGACTTGCCAACTTTATTAATAATATATTTGGCGGATCGCTGAGCAAGACCTGTGGAAAAGGTAGCTTCGCCAAGCATGAATAAGCCGATAATAGTTAAAATACTTGGGTTGCCAAAGTTCATCCAAGCTTCTTTGACAGTGATGACTCCAAAAATATTAAAGGCACATGGCACGAGTACAGATGTAACCGTGATGGGTAAAAGCTCTGTAAAGAAAAGGTATGCAGCACATATCAGAATAACAATGCTAATATAGACTTTTTGCATATTAATATTGTCTATTGTGCCGAGCATATCTCTTGCATCAAGAATAAAAAATCCTAGGATACAAGAAAGTAGGATTATAACTCCAAAAAGTAGGCAAGCATGTTGCCTGAGTGTCGATGCTGTGAAATATGTTTGCATACCTTCTCCATACTCGTTGATATACTATTATAATGATAGGGTTTTGTGGGGGGAGTAGGCGCCCCCCCCCACAAAAAAAGAATCAGATTACTTAAAGGCAGAATCTTTGCCAATGCGCGGAATACGAGCAAAAGCCTTTGTTTGCACAGCGCCGGCCTTACGTACATAGCGCTCATGATCGTTTTCAAAGACTTTATATGCCCACACAGGTTCATTGTCCGTCTGTTTTGCGATAAAGAGGCGGCGCTTTTGGCTGATGCGGATTTTTTTGTCGATTTCTACAGGGTCCCAACCATCAAAGCATGCGGCACGAAGCTCTGCGCGGATGGCTGCATATGCAGGGTCCTCGGCAAGGTTGGTGAGCTCGAGAGGGTCCGTGGCAAGATCGTAGACAATGTCATCATGGCCGTGAGTGTAGATGTACTTTACGGTACCTCGACGTACCATGCGACATGGGGCTAAGGCGCCTTCACCTGTGTACTCTACAATAATTTGATCAAGACGCTCGTCATCTTTGCCGTCTTTTAAGAGGGACACAAGGCTTTGCCCCTCAAAAGGTTCTACTACTTCATAAGGTTGCCCTTCGGTGACAATGTCAAGGATGGTCGGAGCAAGGTCAACCAAGGAGACGCACTTGGATACGCGCTTAGAGGAGTAACGGCTTGGGCAAGAGATGATGAGCGGAACCGTTGCAGAGTTTTCATAGAAGAGTTGCTTGTACCATTGACCACGTTCTCCAAGCATGTCGCCGTGGTCAGAGGTGAAGACGATGACGGTGTTGTCGTAGAGTTCACAGTCTTTCAACGCGGCTACAAGGTTGCCCACCTTTTTATCAAGGGCGCTAATCATACCATAGTAGGCATGGCGAGAGTCGCGGATTTGCTGTTCTGTTGGGGTGTCGAGGTTCCCTGCGTGGGCATAGTAAATCCACTTGGACATGGGGTCCATGTCTTCTTCGGCCATGGCAGGGACTTTTGGCATATCAATGTCTTCATCTTTGTACAAATCCCAATCTTCAGGACGGCAGATGAATGGCGAGTGTGGCTGGGTGAAGGAAACGGTCAAGAAGAATGGGCGCTCTTCGTAACGGGCAAGGTCAAAAATTTTACGAATACCAAAATACTCTACTTCGTCGTCATAGTCGATTTGCAGACTACGCTTGCAGGTACCAGAATCCACGACGGCGCTTAGGTTAATACCAGTTGGGCGGTCACCAAGGCCAAATTCCCAGTTAGGAGCCCACGAGAAATTGGAAGGGTAGATGTCTGTTGTAACGCGCTCTTCATAGCCGTGAAGTTGGTCAGGTCCAATAAAGTGCATTTTACCGCAGAGCGTGGTGGCGTAGCCCATGCCGCGCAAATAGTGCATGAGGGTTGGGGTTTCTGCTGGCGCTTCTGTGGCGTTATCCCAAACTCCAACGGTGTTAGCATAACGACCAGTTAGCATGGACATACGAGAAGGTGCGCAAAGAGGGAAGTTGCAATAGGAATTTTCAAAAACAACACCTTCAGCGGCAAGCGCGTCAATGTGTGGGGTCTTTACCACAGGATGCCCATACGTTGGCAGGGCCTTGGCGGTCATTTGGTCAACTTGGATAAGCAGGATATTGGTTTTTTTCGTCATAGTAGAACCTCCCAAAAGGATTATGCGATTTTTGAAGCTTAAGCATACATGAAAAATCATCCCTGAGAAATTAATTGTACTAATATTCACTAGTAGAAAAAATAGTGAGAGTACCGCCTTCTATTCAAAAAAATATCATGCTATACCTTTTGACTACTTCAAAAAGATATACGCAATATACGAGTAAGGAGATATATACGATGCTACGAGAACTACAAAATCTTTCTTGCCTTTTAATAAAACCTGCTGGTCCAGACTGTAATTTACGATGCACTTATTGCTTTTATCAAGATAAAGAGAGTCTTTTTCCAGCTGTAGAGCGGGGTATGACGTGCAGTGCCTCTCATAGGATGACAATGAATACCCTTGAGGTGCTTACTAAAGACGCTCTTACAAAAGCAAAGAATCAATTTTCATTTATTTGGCAAGGTGGTGAGCCAACACTGATGGGGTTGCCATTTTTTGAAAAGGCTTTGAAATTACAGAAAAAATATGGTGCTCATCTGCAAGTGGCCAACGCAATCCAAACCAATGGGACGCTCATTGACCATGCATGGTGCGATTTTTTCAAGAAAAATGACTTTCTTGTAGGTGTTTCTCTTGATGGATGTGAAAAAACGCACAATAGATACAGGATGAGCAAAGGCGGTGCAGGGACACATGCTAAAGTTTTGGAAAATGCCAAAAAAATGCTCGATGCTGGGGTGAACGTTAACGCGCTTGCCTGCGTCACAAGCTCCTCAGCTCCTGAGGTTGGGGAGAATTACGCCTTTCTTCGAGACGCAGGCTTCCAATACATGCAATTCATCCCTGTTATTGAAAAGGATCAAAATGGAAAAGCCATGGATTTTTCTGTAAGTCCTAAATCTTATGGGGACTTTCTTTGTGCGCTATTCGATCTTTGGCTTGAGGATTTCAAGGATGGCAAACCCACAACGTCTATTCGCCTTTTTGATACGCTTTTCTTTACCTTACTTGGCCAGCCAGCTCCGGAATGTGGTAGCCGCAAAACGTGTGGTCTCTACCTTGCTGTAGAACATACAGGCGATGTGTACCCGTGTGACTTCTTTATTGAAAAGGCGCATAGGCTGGGTAGTATTCAAGAACATTCCTTACATGATCTTTTGAACTCGCAAAAACAACGGCTCTTTGGTGGTGCAAAAGCATGCCTTGGAAACGATTGTATACAATGTCAGTGGCTTGGACTTTGTGGTGGGGGCTGTTTGAAAGACCGGAAGAATAATCCAGATGGTTTTGAAACAAGCTATTTCTGTCCGTCTATGAAGTGCTTCTATGCGCACGCCGTCCCTACTCTACAAAAAATTATCCCTCACTGGAGAGGGTAAAACATCGTACTATAAGGAGATTATTATGCCATTCGTCAACATTAAAGTCACCGGTGGAGACGTTGCTCCAACAAAAGAGCAAAAGGCTCAGCTTATTAAAGAGACCACAGAAATGCTTGTACGTATTCTTGGTAAAAATCCTGCAAATACTGTCGTCGTTATCGAAGAAGTTGCCCAAGACGCGTGGGGCATTGGCGGTGCTTCTGTGGAAGAACGTAGAAAACAAAGTTAGAACCGGATAGCTTGAGTATTGCTTCAGGCTCAATAAAGTACGCTGGGGTGGAGGTTCGTTTTCCTTCACCTCAGTTTTTTGTGCGAGACATTTTTAAAATTATTTACAAACGCCAAATATATATTTCATAAACATCATTCAATGCCCAGAATATGTGGCATAAAGTAAAAACTTCTCATATATTTTACTCCCTTCCTTTGGGAACGACTACGGCGATTGGATGAATATTTACATCTAGCTTGTACTTTGCATGGTACTACTATCCAAAGAATTACGGCCCAGTGGAAAGAACATTATCGTCAACGCGGCGTGAACTTAAAAGACTTAGTCATGCTTACAACACAATTTAACATCTAGCATTTACTCCATCCTTCATTCTTCGTCACGAAATCTATTTTACTGTTGTTTTATTAGTGAGTTATATGGTATAATAGGGTCATATCTTTTATAGAAAACTACGCTTCGTCGCTGCTCCCTATGTCACAAGGGGCACATGGGCCAGAATACAGCTCAGACGGGCATAAGGAAGTGCTGAGTTAATAGGATTTTTGTTCTCTAACAAGGAAGACGAATTTTCAGAAAGCCGCAGTGTATATAGACATACATAAGGTTTTCGGAAAATGAGTCTGACGCCGTTAGAGGGCAAAAAGACATTAAATCAGGGCTTCCGTAACTTTCGAGAATACCTATGACCACCACTTGGAAAAACCTCGCCACGGGTATACGTGCGCGTGAACACCCTAGCCGTAAACATGGCCTAAAACCCGACCTGTATTATGTCCTTCGCTATCGCGTTGACGGCCAAGCAAAACAAGAAGCTTTGGGCTGGAGTAGCGAAGGTTGGACGCTGACCAAAGCACGCGCGGAGCTTGCAAAATTAAAAGAGGCTCAGCGCACAGGGCAAAATGACGTGACCTTGCAAGCCCGACGGGACAGCGCAAGAGTTAAACGCGAGGAAGAGGAAGCCCTCTATACTATCGCGTCGCTTTGGGAAATCTACCGCCAAGCTCTTGAAGGGCATTCGTGTCTTAATGCGGACATGAGCCGTATTGGCACTATTCTACACCGCTTCGGCCGTCTACGTCCTGACCAAATCCGTACCGCTCATGTTGATGCCATGCGTCGTGACCTCGAAGCGCAAGGCAAGTCACCGCAAACCGTCAAGCACAGCCTCGCCCTCTTGCGCCGCATTATTCGCTATGGTGTTCGGCATGGCGTACCTAAAAAATTTGGCCATGCCCGACATTTCACGCCTGTATTTTAATTTACCCAAAGCCGATAACCAGAAAACAGAGAGCCTCCCCCAGGAGCAAGCCACCGCGTTTTTTGCCACGCCCAATTTTCACTACAGTCGCCGACCACAACCAAAATCTAGCTAATATGGTACGTCTTGCACTAGCCACAGGTATGCGGCGTGGCGCGCTCCTTGGTTTACAGTGGCAGGATCTCGATTTTCAGCGAGGGCATATTACGCTGCGCGGCGAGGAAGCCAAAAACGGCAAAACATGCACCATTCCCATGACACTACAGCTCGCGACATTCTCCTAAATATCAGTCCACAAGGTAGCCCCTATCTTTTCCCCGGTAAAAACAGAGGCAAGCGCATTGAGGTGCGTCGTTTTATGACGCGTATCCGTAAAATTGCCAATCTTCCCAAGGATTTTCGCCCTTTACATGGTCTGCGCCATACCTACGCAAGTTGGCTTGCTAGCTCTGGCAAGGTGGACCTCTTTATTCTGCAAAAACTTTTAACGCATGGAAGCCCACAAATGACGCAACGGTATGCACACCTTGCTGATGAAGCTGTAAAACGAGCTGCAAGTGTCATTGATGAGTGCTTAGATAGTCGTCCCTTAAGAACAAGCTTTTAAGAGTTATAGGCAGGCCTTTGCCTATGTAGGCTAATCATGCTCAAAACAACCGCAAGCCAGTTAAGAGCG